>JBDTXT010000189.1:0-5669 GCA_040006035.1 Pseudonocardiales bacterium
CGGCTCTTCCAGGCGCGGGTGCGGGTAGGTGATCGGCTCCTCGCCGTGCCGCCGCCGGATGTAGGGGTGCACCGAGTCGCCCTGGATCGGGCCGGGCCGGATCAGCGCGATCTCGATCGCGAGGTCGTAGAAGTTGCGTGGCCGCAGCCGCGGCAGGGTGGCCATCTGCGCCCGCGACTCGACCTGGAACACCCCGACGGTGTCGGCCTCGCACAGCATATCGTAGACGCACACCTGCTCCTTGGGGATCGAGTCGAGGTCGTAGTGGATGCCGTGCCACGCCTCGATCAGCTCGAAGCTGTATTGCAGCGCCGAGAGCATGCCCAACCCGAGCAGGTCGAACTTCACCAGGCCGGCAGCGGCGCAGTCGTCCTTGTCCCACTGCAGCACGGTGCGCCCCGGCATCCGGCCCCACTCGACGGGGCAGACCTCGATCACCGGACGGTCGCACATCACCATCCCGCCGGAGTGAATGCCCAGGTGGCGAGGCGTGTTCTGCAGCTCGGCGGCGAGCGCGACGACCAGTGGCGGCACCTGGGACAGGTCGTCCTCGGTGGTCCTGCCTTCCGCGGCGCGATCCTGCTCGCTCGTCCAGTAGTAGCCGCGCTCGATCTCCTTGCTCCACGCGTCCTGCTGCCCCTGCGAGTAGCCCAGTGCCTTGGCGATGTCGCGCACGGCGGACTTGGGCCGGTAGGTGATGACGTTGGCGACCTGCGCGGCGTGCTCGCGGCCATGCAGTTCGTAGACGTACTGAATGGCCTCTTCGCGGCGGTCGGACTCGATGTCGATGTCGATGTCGGGCGGCTCGCCGCGCTCGGGGGCGAGGAAGCGCTCGAACATCAGCTCGTAGAAGACGGCGTCGACGGCGGTGACCTGCAGCGCGTAACAGACCGCGGAGTTGGCGGCCGAACCGCGGCCCTGGCACAGGATCCCCCTCGACCGGCAGAACCGAACGATGTCCCAGACAACCAGGAAGTAGCCGGGAAAATGCAGCTCTTCGATGATCGCCAGTTCGTGCTCGATCTGCCGGTATGCCTTGTGCTCGTGCGGCTTGCCGCGGAAGCGCTCGGCCGCACCCGCATAGGTCAGCTCGCGCAGGTAACTCATCTCGGTGTGCCCCGACGGCACCGGGAACGGCGGCAGATCCGGGGCGATCAATTTGAGCGGGAAGGCCAATTCCTGGCCCAGCCGTTCGGCGTTCTCGACCGCCCCTGGCCAGCGGGCGAACCGCTCGGCCATCTCATCACCCGAGCGAAGGTGTTGCCCAGCCCACCCGGGCAGCCAGCCGTCGAGCTCGTCCAGGCTGCTGCGGGCGCGGACTGCCGCCGTCGCCGTGGCCAAGGGCCGGCGCACCGGCGAGTGGTAGTGCGCGGCGGTGGTGGCCACGATCGGCAGCCCGGCCTCAGTTGCCAACGCGGCTAGTGCTTCATAGCGATCGTCGGCGAGTGGGTCGAGCTCGTAGGTCAGCTCGACGGCGACGTTGTCGCGACCGAACCGCTCGACCAGTTCGGCCAGCGCCTGCCGGGCCGGGTCGAGGGCGAACGTGCCGCGGCCGACCTCGAGCGACTGGCGCACCGCGCCCTTGCGGCAGCCGGTGAGCACCAGCCAGTTGCCATCGGATATCTCGGCCAATTCGTCCAGGTCATAGACGGGCCTGCCCTTCGCCCCGCCGCGCAGTTGCGCCTTGCTGATGACGCGGCACAGGCTGGCGTAGCCAGTCGGGTCGCGGGCCAGGGCGAGCAGGTGCGTGCCGGGCGGGTCGGGGATGCCGACCCGGGCGGCGATCATCCGCTCGGCCTTGATGGCCGGCATCGCTCCCCCGCCGGCTACGCCTTTATTGGCGGGGGGACCCCCACTGCCGAGCGACAGCTCGGCGCCGAACGCGGTGGGCAGGCCCAGTGCCTCGGCTGCCTCGGCGAAACGGACGATGCCGTACATGCCGTCGTGGTCGGTGAGGGTGAGCGCCGACAGGCCGAGCCGGACCGCCTCCTCGACTAGCTCCTCGGGCGAGCTGGCGCCGTCGAGGAAGCTGAACGAGGAATGGGCGTGCAGCTCGGCGAAGCCAGTCCGGGACGGGCTGGCTGGGCGGGCTACCGAGGCTGGCTGGTAGGCAGGGCGTTTGCGCGACCAGGCCGGCGAGTCGCCGCCGTCACCCTCGGGCCAGTTGGTCGCCGCCGGCCGTCCGGACAGCCGGCGCTCCAGCTCGTGCCACGGGATCGGTGGGTTCTGCCAGCCCATCCGATCATTCTAGAACACCAGTTCTATTTATGCGGATTCTCGAGCGTTGCCGGCACGGACGATCAGATGTCCGGACGAACAACTCGGGTGCGCGCCGCCGACGTGATGGTGTGTGATGACCGGCGTGGCAATCGAGCTGAGCACTCCGGACGTCGGCCAGCTCGGCGACGTCATCAGCGCCCTGCGCGACTGGCAGCACGACGCCTCGCCGATACAGCTGCATCCGGGCGACCTGGGCTGGTATTGGCAATTCGGCGCGAACGCGCTGGCGGCGGCGCTTCGGATCTGGAGCCGGGACGGACAGCTGCTGGCCATCGGATTGCTGGACGGTGCCGATGTGTTGCGGATGACTGTCGCGCCCCAGGTTTGGCACGAGGGGGAGCTGGCTCACCAGGTTGTTGCGGACGTGTCCGAACCGCGGCGGGGCGTCCTGCCGGCGGGAAAGGTATCCGTCGAGACGCCGGACGGCACCCGAGTGCAGGATCTGTTGGCCGATGTCGGGTGGTGCGCCGGCGAGCCGTGGACACCGCTTCGCCGCGACCTCGCGGAGCCGGTGGAACAAACGGGTTTACGGATCGAGGTGATCGGGTCCGGACAGGAGTCCGAGTTCACAGCCGTCCATCGGTCGGCCTGGGCCAGTCCGCGGTTCACCGATGAGTTATGGCGCGCGATGGCGGCCGGATTGCCGTACACCGACGCACGGTGCCTGCTCGCTTACGACGACCAGGGCGTTGCGGTAGCGGGAGTGACGGTGTGGTCGGCGGGTCCGGGCAAGCCGGGGTTGATCGAGCCGCTGGGTGTTCATGCCGCACATCGCGGGCGCGGCTACGCCACGGCGATCTGTATTGCCGCAGCGGCCACGCTCACAGAGCTGGGCTCATCGAGCGCGCTCGTCTGCACTCCGAGCGCCCTCTCCTCCGCTATCGCCACCTACAAGTCGGCGGGCTTCCATCAACTCCCCGAGCGGCTGGACCGATCACGGGAGGCCTAGAAATCCCGGGAGGCGACGAAGAGCTTCTACGCGGCCGCTCACGCGAAGTCGACGGAGTCGGTGCTCACCGTCCCGGCCCGCCGCCCGGGCGCTTCGTGGTTGCCCCAGTAAAGGTTCGTGTGGGCGATGACCTTGTCGGGCGGGGGAGCGCCCCACTCGGTGAGGTCTTCAGTGGTGTGTGCGTCGGCGACCAGCGTCGCGTCGTAGCCGCGGACGATCGCGCCGTGCAGGGTGGAGCGGATGCACTCGTCGCTCTGCGCTCCGGCCACGATCAGGCGCCCTATCTGGCGCTCGGCGAGCGTTGTCTCGAGGTCTGTCTCCTCGAACGAGTCGGGGTAGCGCTTGTGAACCACCGGCTCGGACTCGTCCTGCGTGAGCTCGGGAACGTACTGCCAGCCATCACTGCCGATGGGCATGCCGTCGGAGGAGTGCTGTACCCACACCACGGGCACGTTCTCGGTTCTGGCCTTGTCGACCAGGGAGACGATGTTGGCGACGACGCCGTCGCGGTTGTGCGCGCCACCCACGACGTTGTTTTGGACGTCGATGACGAGCAGCGCGGTGTTGGGGCGGTCGGTCAAGGTGGACATGACGCTCCTCTCGGCACTGAGTTCTGCGTATACCCAACCTAGGCGTGAGCACAGACAACGCGTGATCTCGGCCAGATCTGCCAGATTTCGCAGATCCGACCGAGATCATGGGACGGGCGCATTCTGACGGCCCGCGCAAGAATCGATGTCCCGTCCCGACAAGCCGCTCACAAGGAGCCCCAGATGCCCAATAACACGTACCGGGTCACCGAAATCGTAGGTACCTCGACCGAAGGAGTCGACGACGCCATCAAGGGAGCGGTGGCCCGCGCCGCCGTCACCCTGCGCGGCCTGGACTGGTTCGAGGTGACCGAGATCCGTGGCCACATCGAGAACGGCGTGGTGGGCCACGTTCAGGTCGGGCTGAAGGTCGGGTTCCGTCTCGAAGACTGACCACGGCCGTCCACGACCGGCAATGGCGGCCCAGCGACGATAAGTTGACGGCGTGGCTGATCCCCGGGTGCTGCTCGTCGTGCACCACACCACGTCACCGGCCCTCCAGGAGCTGCTCGAGGCCGTGCTGGACGGAACCCGCGCCGACGGCCTCGACGGGGTCGAGGTCGTGGTGCGAGCGGCCTTGGCCGCCACCGCGGTCGATGTGCTGGCTGCGGACGGGTTCGTGCTGGGCACACCGGCGAACATCGGCTACCTGTCCGGGGCGATGAAACACTTCTTCGACCAGGTGTATTACCCCTGTCTGACGGCGAAAGTCGGCGCGCCTTACGGGCTGTACGTGCACGGCAACCTCGACACGACGGGAGCGGTGCGTGCCGCCGAGTCGATAACGAAGGGCATGGGTTGGCAGCGAGTGCACGAGCCGGTGCTGGTGTCCGGTGCGCCGACCAAGACCGACCTCGAGGCGTGCTGGGACCTTGGCGCCACCGTCGCCGCCACCCTGCTCAGCTGAGTCGCGCTTGCAAAGCGTGGAGGGTTGCCTGCCGGTCGAGCCGGCTGAGGACCGCCCGCGACTGGCCCGACGACTCGGCACTGGCGATGCGATCGTCATCGGGCTCGGTACGTGCTGGCCGACGCGAGTTCGCCCTTGGCCGCGCCGGTTGTGCGGATCGGAAATCTGAGCTAGTCGTAGATGGCCTCGACCTGCCAGCTCGGTGGGGCGTCGGCCAGCATCGTGGCGCTGACGAGGTAGGCCCGGCCGCGGACGTCGACGAGCTGGCAGCGCACCACGTGCCGCGCCGATTCCGCGTTCCACCAGCGCTCGTCGACCGGCCACGGCCCGGCCCACGCCGCGATCGCGACCACCTCGCCGCTGAACCCGAACCGGGCCGGCGGATGCGGCACCGCGCCGCGCGGGGTCACGACCACCGCCCGCCCAGCGTCGTCGAGAACCTGCGCCGGACGGGGCGGGTCGAGCAGCACCGACGGCGCCGGAGCGGGCAGCTGCCCCGGCCATGGCTGCTCGGGCGAGCGCACCGTGGCCGGCTCGTCGCCCCACGGCACCAGCCGAGTGCGCTGCCCCGGGTCGCGGCCGCCGTCGAGCACCGGCGCCAGCACCGAGCCGTGCCCGAGCAGTGTCTGCACCCGGGCCAGCGCGCGGTGCGCCCGATCGTCCTGTTCGCCCGAGCCGCCCCACAGTGCCTGCTGGTGCGCGCCGGTCGGCACCGCCTCGATCGGGACGAGGCGCAGCCGGCACACCCCGCCGGTGGGCCGGCCGGGCCGCGACAGCCAGCCCTCGAGTTGCCACCGGATGCGGTCGAGCACGTCGAGCGTCGACAGCACGCCGGCATGGCGCCAGCGGCGCACCGTCTCCTCGCCGTTCTCGGAGAACGCCTGCAGTTCGAGGCAGGTGCAGGCCAGCCCGTGCCCGGCCAGGTCGGTGACGAACTGCTCGG
>JBDTXT010000190.1:0-5596 GCA_040006035.1 Pseudonocardiales bacterium
CGGTGCATCGGCTCCACCCTGCGGTTCCCCGGTCGGGGCGCGCCGCTGAGCCAGTGCCGCGCGGCCCTGCTCAGCGGTGGCAGCCGAGCGGTGCAGGGTCGAGGCCATTTCGGCCAGGGTCTGGTCGGCGTAGTCCTCGGCATCGGAGCTCAGTTTGGCTGCGTAGACGTCGGCGTCGCGTCGGGTGGCATGCGCATACTGCTCGGCGTTCGCCCGCACGTCGGCGTCGTAGCGCTCGGCCGCCGAGCGGGTCTGCGCATCGAAGCGCTTGGCCTCGCCCCGCACGGCCGCCGCGGCTTCGGCTGCAGCCTGGTGAACACCGGTGGCCGACACGAGTTGAGCGTGCTCGGCCCGCCCCGTTTCGACGATCTCGTGAGCCCGCACCTCAGCGTCGCGGGCCAGTTCGTCCGCGCGCTGGTTGGCGTCGGCGAGAATCGCGTCCGCGGCGCCAACTGCCTGCTCGCGCGCGGCCGCAGCCTCTTCGTGGGCCTCGTGCAGCAACGCCTCACGGGTGGCGATCAGCCGGCGCGCCTGGTCCATCTCGGGCGGCATCGTCTCGCGCAGTTCATCGAGCAGGTCGAGAACCCGTTCGCGCGGCAGCACAGAGGACGACGACATCGGCAGGGTGCGCGCCGTCTCGACCAGCTCGACGAGTTCGATGAGCAGTTCGTCGGTCCGCCGAAGCGATTGGTCGGTCATCGTGGCCTCCCCACGTGTCTAGCCCGTTGAGCCGGTGCGATCCTGGAGGCGCTTGAGGACGTTAGGCGGGACCAATGAGGCCACGTCGCCACCCCACTTCGCGATCTCCTTGACCAGGCTAGAGGCCAGGAAGCTGTACTCGGGGTTAGTGGGCATGAACAGCGTGTCGATGCCAGCCAGGCCGCGGTTCATCTGGGCCATCTGCAGCTCATAGTCGAAGTCGCTGACCGCGCGCAGGCCCTTGACGATGACCGGAATATCGTGATCGCGGCAATAGTCGACGACGAGCCCATGGAAGGTGTCGATGCGCACGTTGCCGTAGCTCGCCGTTTCGTCCTCGAGCATCTCCCGGCGCTCGTCGACGGTGAACATGCTCGACTTGGACTGATTGACGAAGACCGCGACGACCACCTCGTCGTAGAGCTGGGCCGCCCGGCCGATGATGTCGAGGTGACCATTGGTCACCGGGTCGAACGACCCCGGGCACACCGCGCGGCGGATGATCCGCGTGGGCCCGGTCGGCGGCTCCAGAGAAGATGTGCTCATCGTCGGCGACCGTACCAAAGCACGCCTTCGCCGTAGCGCTTCTGCTTGATCGCCTCGATGGCATCAGGCCACGCCGGTTCGATGCCCCGCACCGAGCGTTCCACCACGACGATGGCCGACTCGGCCAACCACTGGGGTGTCGCCAGCGTGCCGAGCAGGCCGGCCAACTGTGGCTCGGCCAACGAATACGGCGGATCGGCGAACACCAGGTCGAACGGCTCGACCGTCGCGGCCGAGAGATAAGCATCGACCGCGCGCCGGTGGATCTCGACGCCGGGCAGTCCGACCGCGTCGCCATTGTGTTGCAGCGTCTCGCAGGCACCTCGATCGGATTCGACGAAGCAGGCGGTGGCGGCGCCCCGCGACAGCGCCTCGAGCCCGACCGCCCCGGTGCCGGCGAACAGGTCGAGCACCCGCGCGCCGGAGAGGTCCAGCAGCCCGGCAAGCGAGCTGAACATCGCCTCCCGAGCACGCTCGGAGGTGGGCCGCGTGCCGCGCGGCGGGACCGCGAGTCGGCGCCCCTTCGCCGACCCGCCGACGATTCGGGTCACGCCTTCTCCAGGTAGTCGGCCTGCTCGTCGGCGACCAGCGCCGCGACCTGCGCCGCCAGCAACGGATGCCCGGACAGGTCGGGATCCGCGGCGACGATGTCGGCGGCCTCGGTCCTCGCCTCGGTGATCAGCTGCTCGTCGCGCAGTAGCGACAGCAGGCGCAGCTGCGATCGCGTGCCGGACTGGGCGGCCCCGAGCACGTCGCCCTCGCGCCGCTGCTCGACGTCGAGCCGAGCCAGTTCGAAGCCGTCGGTGGTCGCCGCTACCGCATCGAGGCGCTCTCGCGAGGTCGTGCCGACCGGCGCCTCAGTGACCAGCAGGCAGATCCCGGCCGCCGCGCCGCGTCCGATCCGGCCGCGCAGCTGGTGCAGCTGGGAGATGCCGAACCGGTCAGCGTCGAGCACCACCATGACTGTGGCGTTCGCTACGTCGACGCCCACCTCGATGACTGTCGTCGCCACCAGCACATCGATGTTGCCGGCCGCGAACTCGGTCATGGTGTGGTCCTTCTCGTCCGGCGGCAGCCGGCCGTGCAGTGGGGCGAGCCGCAGCCCCGCGAGCGGACCCTCGGCCAACATCGACAACGTGTCGGCCAGGGCGAGCGGCGCACGCCGCGGTGGCATGTCATCGGGGACCGGGACGTCGACGAGCTCGGCTTCGTACTCGGCCAGATCGGCGCCGATGCGTGGGCACACGACGTAGGCCTGGCGCCCGGCGGCGACCTCTTCGCGGATGCGTTGCCAGGTTCGCTCGAGCCAGCCGGGCTTCTCGGTGACCGGTACGACCGTCGTGGAGATCGGTGATCGGCCGGCTGGGAGTTCGGTGAGCGTCGAGGTGTCGAGATCGCCGAAGACCGTCATAGCGACCGTGCGGGGTATCGGGGTGGCCGTCATGACGAGCAGGTGCGGCGGTCGATCTGCCTTGCTGCGCAGGGCATCGCGCTGCTCGACCCCGAATCGGTGCTGCTCGTCGACGACCACCATGCCGAGCTCGGCGAAGCTCACCTGGTCTTGGATCAGGGCGTGGGTGCCGACGATGATGCCGGCGGTGCCGGTGGCGGCGTCGAGCAGGGCGCTCTTGCGGGCGAGGGCAGGCAGCGAACCGCTCAGCAGCGCGACGCGGGTGCCGAAGTCGCCACCGCCTAGTCGGCCGGCCTGACCCAGCGGGCCGAGCAGTGCCTCGATGGAGCGGGCATGCTGTGCGGCGAGTACTTCGGTGGGTGCGAGCAGGGCCGCCTGACCGCCGGCGTCGACGACCTGGAGCATGGCCCGCAGCGCAACGACGGTCTTGCCCGAGCCGACCTCGCCCTGCAGCAGCCGGTGCATCGGGTGTGCTTGGGAGAGCTCGTCGGTGAGTACGTCGCCGATCTCTCGCTGACCGTCGGTGAGGGTGAACGGCAGTGCGGCGTCGAACGCGGCCAGGATGCCGTCGGCCCGGGGCGGGCGTGCGGTCGCAGAGTTGGCCCGCGCCGTCGCGCGACGCTGGGCCAACGCCAGTTGCAGGCCGAGCGCTTCGTCCCACTTGAGCCGTCGGCGGGCCGAATGCCACTCGTCCATGTCAGCGGGGCGGTGGATCCTCCGGATCGCGGTGTCGAAGTCGAGCAGAGCACGCCGCGCGCGTACTTCGACCGGAACCGGGTCGGGCAGCGGATCGAGCATCGCCAGGACGACGCCCATGGTGTTCGAGATAGTCCAGGTGCGGACGTCCTTGCTCGCCGGATATACCGGGATGAGCGCTCCGGCGTACTCGTCAGCCTCGTGCCCGTCGAGGTCGTCGCCGCGCAGCACCATGTATTCGGGATGGGCGAGCTGGCGTGACTGGCCGAACAGGCCGACCTTGCCGGAGAACAGGCCGCGCATGCCGGGTTGCAGCTGCTCCTTGCGCCATCTGCTCCGGTTGCCGAAGAAGACGAGGTTGAGCTTGCCGCGGCCGTCGCTGACCACGACCTCGACCCGCAGTCCCTTGCCGTAGCCCTTGATCTCGGAGCTGAGGACCTCGGCCAGGACAGTGACGTCGTCGCCGATGCGCAGGGCGGCGAGGTCGGTCAGCTCGCCCCGCTCGGCCATCCGCCGCGGGTAGTGCCGCAGCAGGTCACCGACGGTCCGGATGTCGAAGGCCTTCTCCATCGGCTTGGCGGTGCGGCCGCCGATCAGATCGGCCAGCGGCTTGCTCAATTCGCTCATTCGACGCCGATGATCAGTGGGTAGTCGGGCTGGCCGCCGGGATAGACGGTGACATCGGTGTACGGGGCGCGCTCCTGCACGTGCTGGATGATCAGTTTGCCGACGGACTCCGGGGCGCCGCCGCCAACCAGGACCGTCATCAGCTCGACCCCCACGCCGAGCAGCCGGTCGACGAGCGCGAACGCGACCGAGACCAAGCCGCGGCCGATCTCGACGACCTCGCCGTCGATAAGCCCGAGGATGTCACCCTGCTGGCAGAGACCCGCCGAGGTCAGGGCCTCGCGCAGCGCGATGGTGACCTCGGCGAAACGCGTCGCCGCCGCCGCCTCGGCCATCGCGACGACGTTGTCGTCGAAGCGGCGAGCAGGGTCGTGGACCGCGACCGCGGCCAGGCCTTGGACGGGTGAGCGGGTGGGCACCACGGTGGCCCGGGTCCCCTCGGCCCGGGCCCGGGCGGCGGCAGCCTCCGCGATTCCCGTGACCTGGGACGCGTTGGGCAGCAGGACGACCTCACCGGCGCCGGTGGCCCGCACCGCAGCCAGCACCTCGGCCGTGGAGGGACTGCGACCCGGGCCGCCGTCGACCACCCAGACGCCCTCGGCCTCGAAGAGGTGCGCGAGGCCTTCGCCGGGCGCCACCGCGACCACGGCGGTGCCGCCCGACGCGGCAGCCTGATCGGCAAAGCGCACGACGGTGATGTCGTACGGCCGGCCGGCCTCGACGCCGGCCTCGATCGCGGCCCCGACGTCGTTGACGTGCACGTGGACGTTCCATACCCCCTCGCCGGTGCCGACGATGGCGGCCGAGTCGCCGAGCCCTCCGAGCTCACGGCGCAGCGCAGCGGCGGACGGCTCGGCGGCTTCGAGTAGGTACTGCACTTCGTAGTCGTAGTCGCCGCTGCCCGTCTCACGGGCCGAGCGCAGCTGCTGCGACGAGCGGGCGACGCGATTGAGCTCCGGAGGCGGACTCTGCTCGCCGCTCACGGTGCGCGCCAGGGCATCGAGCAGCAGCACCAGACCGCGCCCGCCGGCGTCGACCACGCCTGCGCGGGCCAGCACGGGCAGTTGCTCGGGGGTGTGCTGCAGGGCTTCGACCGCCGCGTGGGCGGCATTGCGGGTGACCTCGAGCAGGGTCGTGGCGGCTGCTGCGCCTTCGGCGGCGGCCGTGGCGACGGTCAGGATGGTGCCCTCGACCGGCTTGGCCACGGCAGCGCGGGCCTGCTCGGCGCCGAGCTTCAGGCCGGCCCGCAGCACCACCGCATCACAGGCCGGCGCATCGGCGGCGGCGTCGGCGATGCCCCGCAGCACCTGCGAAATGATCACTCCGGAGTTGCCTCGGGCACCCAGCACGGCGCCGCGGGCGAAGGCATGCAGCGCTGCAGCGGCCTCAGTGGCACCGGCGGCGGCCAGCTCGTCGGCTGCCGCCCGCATCGTCACCGACAGGTTGGTGCCGGTGTCGGCGTCGGCCACCGGAAAGACGTTCAGCTCGTCGATCTCGGCGCGGTGTGCGTCGAGCGACTCGACGGCGGCGCGGCTCCAGCGGCGGATCGCGTCCGCGTCCAGCGACTCGAGCACGTCCACCCCCAGCCGTCGGTTCGGTTTGGCGCAGGATACTGGG
>JBDTXT010000191.1:0-5538 GCA_040006035.1 Pseudonocardiales bacterium
GATCTCGGGCTGCTCTTTGCGATTTCCTACTGGGCCGGGCGGCTTGTTCTCGGCATGACGTTGCTGCGTCGTTCGGCTTTGGCGGCGACGGGCAGCGTGAACCCTTACACGATCAGCATGTTCATGACGGCTCCGCTGTTGGTCGTGGGCGCGCTGTTGCCGAGCGGGGCGCGGGAATTGGTGTGGGCGGGGGCCGCCCTGCTCGACCTGTCCACGCCGAGCATCCTGCGCGCTCGCATGCGGATGATGCGCTTCGACGCGGGGCACCTGGCTGAGCGCTTCAGCTTGTTCGTGCTGATTGCACTCGGCGAGTCCGTCGTCGCGATCGGGGTATCGGCACGTTCGGGGCAGCAGTTCACCTTCGCCGTCGGCTGCGCCGTGGCCGCGGCGTTCGTCCTGAGTTGCGGATTGTGGTGGGTGTACTTCGCCTTCGCCGCCGAGGCAATCCAGCACGCGCTGTCCACTGCCAAGGTGCAACTCGACATCACCCGGCTGGTGCTGTCCTACGGCCACCTTTGCTTTGTGGCGGCGATCATCCTGGTCGCCGTCGGGATGCGCGACGCGGTGGCCGAACCGGGTCATCATCTCGGCTGGGCAGGTGCCGGTCTGCTCTACGGCGGTGCGGCGTTGTACCTCGCCACCTTCGGCTTCACCAGGTGGGCCATGTTCCGGCTGGTTTCGACGACGCGCCTCGCGGCCGCCAGCGTCGTGGTCGTGCTGATGCCGGCGGCGGCCTACCTGCCGGCCCTGGCCGCGCTGGCCGGGCTGGCGCTCACGGTTGCCGTGCTGAACCTGGTCGAGTTCATGCGGGTCGAGCAACAGGGGTGGCGAGCCCGCCTCGGCCGCCGCACCGGCAACTGATCGAGCACCGGGTGAATTCAGGGCGAATTGTCAGCTGAACGCGTGTCTTTGCAACGGTCCGGGCCGCCGGTTGGGTAACAATGACGCGAGGCCCCCCCATGTATGAGATGGAGGGGCCTCACTCGGCCCTGCTGCACCGCCCACGGATTGCTCGGCGAGCCCGCGTTGCCTGGCCAATCACCGGTATCGAGACGCCTACCTCAAGCGCCGGTTTCCCGGCTCTCGAAGCTTCCGAAGTTTCCCCCGGGAGGTACCCCTCACCTGCGATGGGCTAGTTCTACTGCCCGCGAGCCGACCCACACAAGGGCAATCCGTAGATCGGTCCATGATCTTTTTACGAATTGATCATTGTCCACAGAATGGCTGCGGTTATCCCCTGGAATTGGTAGTTGTCCACCACCGCGTCCACAGCGTGGTCCACAGCGGCGCTGGTGCCACACGCCGCCCTGACAGCGCGTCAGACACGGGAGCGGATCTCCCACAGATCGGGGAACGCCGGCCGAAAGAGCGTCGAGCGGAGGTACTGCGCGCCGGCCGAACCGCCGGTGCCGATCTTCGCGCCGATGATCCGCTCGACCATCTTGACGTGCCGGTAGCGCCACTCCTGGATGCCCTCGTCGATGTCGATCAAGGCCTCGCACACCTCGGCCGGCGGCGCGGTGTCGTCCTGGTAGACGTCGACGAGCAGCGCCTGGATCGTCTCGTCGCCGTGCCAAGGCAGGCTCGGGTCGCGGTCCAGGTACTCGGCCGGGACCTCGTAGCCGGCCATAGCCAGGTAATGCAGCAACGAGTCGAAGACCGGGCGACTGTGCACCGCGGCGGCGAGCTGCGGATCGGGCTCGGCGTCGCCGAAGTCACGGCGGCCGAGGACGGCCTCGATAATCCGGAACTGGTCGGACTGGAACCCACTGGCCGAGCCGAGCTCGGGACGGAAGGACGTGAACTGCTTGGGGGTCATCGTCTCGAGAACGTCGAGCTGTCCGACGATCGTCTTGAGAATCTTGGCGATGCGCCGGGCGGTGGCCAGGGCGCCGGCGCTGCTGCCCTCCTCGAGGCGGAGCTGGAGCAGCGCGGCCTCGTGCAGGATCTGCTTGAACCAGAGTTCGTAGACCTGATGGATGATCACGAACAGCAGCTCGTCGTGCTTGTCCGTCGCCGGCGTCTGGCAGGACAGCAGATCGTCCAGGCGAAGGTAGCTGCCGTAGGTCACGGGGGCGGGGCGGACGGGCTCCGACGGCGTTGTCATGCCACCATCATTGATGATGAGCGATCTGGACGGCAGGCCCCGGGTGCGCATGACCGGGCGCGAACGGCGCGAGCAGTTGCTCGACGTCGGCCGCGCACTGTTCGCCGAGAAGGGGTTCGAGGCGACCTCGATCGAGGAGATCGCATCGCGCGCCGGGGTCAGCAAGCCGGTGGTCTACGAGCACTTCGGTGGCAAGGAGGGGCTCTACGCCGTCGTCGTCGACCGTGAGATGAGCGATTTGCTCGACCGACTCACCCGCGCGCTGCAGGCCGGCCATCCGCGCAAACTCGTCGAACAGGCGGCATTGGCGTTGCTGACCTACATCGAGGAAGAGACCGACGGCTTCCGGATCCTCTCGCGCGACTCCCCGGTCGCGGGCTCGACAGGGACGTTCTCCTCCTTGCTCAACGACATCGCCAGCCAGGTCGAGCACATCATGAGCCGTGAGTTCGCCTCACGTGGCATATCCACCAAGTTGGCACCGATGTACGCGCAGATGCTGGTGGGCATGGTGGCGTTGACGGGTCAATGGTGGCTCGAGGAGCGCAAGCCCAAGCGCGAGGAGGTCGCCGCGCACCTGGTGAACCTCGGCTGGAACGGCCTGGCCCACATGGAGGCGAAACCCAAGCTGATCATGAAGCCGGACAAGGAGTGACTTCTCGCGGCCCGTCACGGTGAGTGGTGGCCTTCGTACCACCCAGCGTGGGGTCAACCAGATGTCGTTACCGCAATTCTTCGCGGCGTGCAGCAGATCGACAGGCTCCCGCGTATCAGTCGGTGTCAGCATCTGAACCGACGAGGGGCAGCGCGTGATCGACCGAAGGACACCAGCCCGTGAATGAAGCCGAAGCCCGGCAGGAGTTCGCCGATTTCGTGCGGGTTCACTGGTCGTCGCTGATGAGCATCGGCGTTGCTGTCAGTGGCTCGCGCCAGGAGGCCGAAGACCTGGTGCAGACCGCGTTGACCAGCACGTATGCCCGCTGGCAAACGATCCGGCCGGGCGAGGCGCTCGCTTATCTACGCCGGTCGATCCTCAATGCGCACATCACCAGCTGGCGCCGGCACCGCGGCGCCGAGCTGACCGTGGGTGAACCCGTGCGGCAGAGCACCCACGACACGATGGCGACGGTCGATGACCGGCTCAGCCTGATGCCCTCGGTTCAGGCGCTGCCCCGGCGGCAGCGGGCGGTGGTTGTCCTGCGCTACCTGTGCGACCTGTCCGACGACGAGATCGCGTCGACGCTCGGAACCACGACCAGCACCGTGCGCAGCCAGGCCGTGCGTGGCCTAGCCACCCTGCGCAGCACGCACCCCGGGCGCGAAGCCGCGCCGCATCCGACCGTCTCGTCCAGGAGGACATCGTGAACGACTGCGACATCATCACCGAACTGCGCAGCGAGCTGCGTGCCACCCTCGTTCCTTACGACCCGGCCCGCGCCAATGAGATGATCGGCCGGGCTCTCGGTGCGGTCGACAACGCGGAATTGCACGATATTCAGGCGGCGGCGGTGCAGACCGGGATCCAAAGCACGAACCACGAGGTGCGCCGGAACTGGTTCAGCCGCTATGCCCTTCCGGCGGTCGCGGCAGCGAGCGTCATTGCGGTGGCGGCGGTCTCGGCCGTGGTTGTGTCGAGTAGCCATGGTGGCCCAACCCGCCGCCCGGCCGTGGCCAGCGCAGCCGGGCCAGCCCACGCGGCTCCTACGCCGGCGCAGCCGCCGTTCGGGCTGGCGTGGCGGTTCTCGGTGCACCCCGTGGCCGGCTACGACATCAAGCGGTTGGAGATCACGAACGTCGCACAGTCCGCCGACGTCACCGCGCATGGCCAGCCCAAGAGTTCGGGGGCGATCACCCTGTACGCGCCCGGTGCGTTGAATCCGGCCGAACAGCCGAGCGGCACCCCGATCACCGTCCAGGGGCGGACTGGCGTGTTCGGCATGTTGGGCGGCAAACCGGCCCTCGCCTGGCAGTACGCGAACGATGCGTGGGCGGTCGTCACTGGTGACTGGGGGGCGGAGCCCGACCCCGGACACTACGACCTGGCAGCCGCACGCGCGGCCCAGCAGATCATCGCCGATGCCGTCGACACGAGCGCGTCCGAACCGTTCTTGATCGACTTCAGGCTCGGCTGGCTGCCGGCCGGGCTGGTCTACGAGCAGGGTGTCGACGCCTTCGGCCCCAATGACACCCCGTTGGTGATGCTTGGTTTCGGTGACGGCAAGTCCGGCACTGAGCAGCCGAAGGACAAGCCGACCTATGGCGGTTCGACCCTGACGATCACCCGGCAGGCGGCCTCGCATCAGAACCCGCCGAATATGACGGTGGGTGGCCGGCCGGCGTTCTACGACGACCTCGGCCTTACCGTGAACCTGGCCGACGGGACGGACCTCTATCTCGGCCTGACCGATCGGGGCGCAGTCAGCAAGGACGTCCTGGTCAAGATCGCCACGAACGCATCCGTCGCCCCGAAGCCGGCCGACCGCAGCACCTGGGTCCCGGCTTCGGCGTCCATGCCGAGGTAGTGGCGCTCCAGCGGATCAGTTGTCGGTGAGCTCGAGCCAGGAGTGTTCGGCAGACTCGCGTTCGGCCACGACGGCACGCAACTGCGCGTTGAGTTCGGAGACCCGGGTGAACTCCGTGGCGTGCGCCGCCAGCTGGTCGTGCAGGGTGGCCTCGCGCTTGTAGAGCTGCCCGAGTTGCCGTTCGAGACGGACGACCTCCTTGCGCGCGGCCCGCGAGTCGCCCTTCTTCTCGCGCCGTTCGGCCGAGACGGAGGCGCCGGCCGCGGCCCGCCGCTCGAGGTACTCGTCGACGCCGCCGGGCAGCGCGGCCAGTGATCCGTCACCGAGCAGGGCGACCGTCGAGTCGCAGACGCGCTCGAGCAGGTAGCGGTCGTGACTGACTAGGACCAGCGTCCCGGCCCACGAATCGAGCAGATCCTCCAGCGCGGCCAGGGTGTCGATGTCCAGGTCGTTCGTCGGCTCGTCGAGCAGCAACACGTTGGGCTGGACGAGCAGCAGCCGCAGCAGCTGCAGGCGGCGCCGCTCGCCGCCGGACAGGTCGGCGACCGGTGTCCACTGTTGATCGCCGCCGAAGCCGAAGCGCTCCGCGAGTTGGGTGGCCGACAGCTCGGTGCCGTCGAGGGTGGCCGTAGTGCGCACCTCCTGCACCGCCTCGAGCAGGCGCAGGTTGCCGGGCAGTTCGGTGACCTCCTGCGACAGGTGGCTGGCATGCACCGTCTGCCCGATCTTCACCTGACCGCTCGTCGGCTGCAGCTCGCCGGCCAGCAGCCGCAGCAGGTGCGTCTTGCCCGAGCCGTTCACCCCGATGATGCCGATACGATCGCCCGGCCCGACATGCCAGGTGACGTGGTCGAGCAGGGTGCGCTCGCCGACCTTCATCGTGACGTCCTCGACGTCGTAGACGCTGCG
>JBDTXT010000192.1:0-5534 GCA_040006035.1 Pseudonocardiales bacterium
CTGGACCAGCGACTCACGGCGGCGCAGGCGTTGGGCGGACTCGTCGTCCTCGCCGCGATCGGCGCGGCACAGCTGCGCACCAAGGCCCCGCGAACCGATCTACGAGGAGCAACCAGTGTGCAACCGCGGCTCCACCGAACCAGGTCACGGCCGTGGTCTGACCGGCCGCCGGGGTCTCAAGATTGGCGCAGGCCGGTGAACGCGACCTTGCAGATGGCGTCGGCCAGCTCGACGCGACCGGCTCCGTGGCGCGTCGGCCGGTACCACTCGACCAGCGAGTTGACCATGCCGAACAGCAGCCGTGCGGTGAGCGCGGGGTCGACATCGGGACGCACGTCGCCCTGCGCCTCGGCCTGCGCGACCAGCGCGCTGATTGCGTGGTCTATCTCGCGACGCCGGCTGATCGCGTGCCGCTCGACGGCGGTGTTACCGCGCACCCGCAGCAGCAGTGTGACGAAGGGCAGTTCGTCGACGAGCACCTCGACGCTGCGGCGCACGACGTACTCGAGACGATCGATCGCCCGGCCGTCGACGGCGGCTGTGGCCTCGACCGCTGCGGTGAGTCCGTCCAGCGCGCGGTCGGTGGCCAGCCGCAGCAACTCGTCCTTGCCGCTGACGTGGTGATAGATCGCGGACTTGGTGATGCCAAGTTTGCGAGCGAGATCTTCCATAGACGTGCCGTCGTACCCGCGTTCGGTGAACGTCTGCGCCGCCACGAGCAACAACCGGTCCAGGTCATACCCAGGGCGGCCCCGGCGGACGGGTGTGGTGGTCACGACTCGCGTCGATCCATCACGCGCTGGAGTTTGCCCATGGAACGTTCGAGGGTGTCGGGGTCGATGACTTCGACTGCGATGCTCACGCCAACGTGGTCCTTGACGGCCGCCACGATCTCGCTGGCCGCGGCGTTGCGTCGATCTGGTGGGCAGTCCGGGCGGGCTTCGACGCGGACGGTCAATGCGTCCAGGCGCCCTTCGCGGGAGAGGACGACCTGGAAGTGCGGCGCGAGCCCCTCGGTGCGGAGCACGATCTCTTCTAGTTGAGTGGGGAAGACGTTCACGCCGCGCAGGATGATCATGTCGTCGCTGCGTCCGGTGATCTTCTCCATCCGCCGGAACGCCGGGCGGGCGGTGCCGGGGAGTAGTCGGGTCAGGTCCCGGGTGCGGTATCGGATGATCGGCAGCGCCTGCTTGGTGAGCGAGGTGAACACCAGCTCGCCGGGCTCGCCGTCGGGCACCACGTCACCGGAGGTCGGGTCGATCACCTCGGGGTAGAAGTGGTCCTCCCAGATGTGCAGGCCGTCCTTGGTCTCGACGCACTCCTGCGCGACGCCGGGGCCCATCACCTCGGACAGCCCGTAGATGTCGACGGCGTGCATGTCGAGGCGGTCCTCGATTTCGGCCCGCATCGCCTCCGTCCAGGGTTCGGCGCCAAAAATGCCTAGTTTCAAAGATGATTCTCGTGGATCGAAACCCTGTCGCTCGAACTCGTCGAGCAGCGCGAGCATGTACGAGGGAGTGACCATGATGATCGTCGGCTCGAAGTCGTGGATGAGCTGCACCTGGCGTTGCGTCATGCCGCCCGACATCGGGATGACGGTGCAGCCGAGGCGCTCGGCGCCGTAGTGCGCACCCAGGCCGCCGGTGAACAGGCCGTAGCCGTATGCGACGTGGACCGTGTCTCCCGAGCGGCCGCCGGCGGCGCGGATCGAGCGGGCCATCAGATCGGCCCAGATGTCGAGGTCTTCTTGCGTGTACCCGACCACGGTGGGCCGGCCGGTCGTGCCACTGGAGGCGTGGATACGCCGCACCTCGGTGCGCGGCACGGCGAACATGCCGAACGGGTAGTTGTCGCGCAGATCCAGCTTGGTGGTGAACGGGAAGCGGGCCAGGTCGGCGAGCGATCTGCAGTCGGTCGGGGTGACGCCTGCCTGGTCGAAGGCGGCTCGGTAGTGCGGCACCTTGTCGTAGGCGAGGTTGAGCGTGGCCTGTAGCCGTTCCAGTTGCAGGTGGAGCATTTCGTCGCGCGTGAGGCGCTCGCCGGCGTCGAGCACGTCTGGCTGCGGTGGCTGACCGAGCCGGCTCATCGCAGCGTCCGGCTGGTGCCGCGGAACTCGGCGATGACGTCGGTGCCGCGGCGGACGGTGACGTCGTAGATGCCGCTGCGGCCGAAGCGGGTGCGTTCCTCGGCGCGGGCCTCGAGCAGGTCACCCTCGCGGGCTGGCGCAACGAAGGTGATGTCGGCGGCGGCCGCGACGGTGACCGGGCCGTGGCTGTTGCACGCGCAGGCGAACGCGGTGTCGGCCACAGCGAACACGAAGGCGCCGTGGACGATCCCGTGCCCGTTCACCATGTCAGCGCGCACCCGCATCCGGGCGGTGGCTTTGCCGTTGTCGGCGTCGAGCACTTCGATGCCCAGCGCCTGCGAAGCGGCGTCGTCCTCGAGCATCCGAGTTACCGGATCCATGCGACCCCCTTGCCAACTGACCGAACGGTCGGTTAATAATGGTGGTAGTCCACCCGCTGCTGTCAAGTAGTCAGAAGGGGAACGAAGCATGCCGTTGCTGCGCAGCCACGTCGAGGGATCATGGTTCACCGCCGCCGACCAAGGCGTGCCGCTGAACGACGCCGTCACCGGCGACGAGGTCGCCCGGGTGTCTTCGACGGGGTTGGACTTCGCAGCTGCGCTCGACTACGGCCGCCGGGTCGGCGGCCCGGCGCTACGCGAGCTGACCTTCCACCAGCGCGCCGCCCTGCTCAAGGCCACCGGCTCGCTGCTGCGCGAGAACCGCGAGGAGCTGTACGCGCTGTCGGCGCGCACCGGAGCGACCCTGGGCGATTCGAAGTTCGACATCGACGGCGGCTTCGGGGCGCTGCTCGCCTATGCCAGCAAGGCCAAGCGCGAACTGCCCAATGAGTCCGTCTACGTCGAGGGCGCGGTCGAGCCGCTGAGCAAGGGCGGCACGTTCGTCGGGCAGCACATCCTGACCCCCAAGCGCGGTGTCGCTGTGCAGATCAATGCGTTCAACTTTCCGGTGTGGGGGCCGCTGGAGAAATTCGCTCCGGCCTTCCTGGCCGGCGTCCCGTCGCTGGTCAAGCCGGCCAGCCAGACCGCCTACCTCACCGCGCGGATGGTTGAACTAATCATCGAGTCCGGACTGCTCCCCGACGGCACGCTCCAGTTGGCGGCCGGCAGCGCGGGCGACCTGCTCGACCACCTGACTGAGCAGGATCTGGTGTCGTTCACCGGTTCGGCGTCGACGGCGGCCAAGCTGCGCACGCACCCCGTCGTCGTATCAAGAGGGGTTCGCTTCAACGCCGAGGCCGACTCGCTGAACTGCTCGATCCTCGGCCCTGACGCGGTGCCCGGCACGCCAGAGTTCGACCTCTACGTCAAGGCGCTTGCTTCTGAGATGACCACCAAGGCCGGGCAGAAGTGCACCGCCATCCGCCGCGCCTTCGTCCCGGCTGGTGTCGCCGACGACGTCGTCGAGGCCGTGAGCGCCCGGCTGGCCAAGGTGAAGATCGGCAATCCCGCCAATCCCGACGTGCGGATGGGTGCGCTGGCCAGCCTCGAGCAGCGTGAGGAGGTGCGCCGGTCGTTGAAGGCGCTGGGCGACGCCGGCCGCATCGTGTTCGGCGACCCCGAGCACGTCGAGGTCATCGACGCCGACCCCGACCGGGGCGCGTTCCTTTCGCCGATCCTGCTGCGCTGCGACGACCCGGAACGGGCAGAGGTGCACAGCGTCGAGGCGTTCGGCCCGGTGTCCACTGTGGTGCCGTACACATCGACCGAGCAGGTCATCGACCTCGCGGCACGTGGCCAGGGCAGCCTCGTCGGTTCGGTCGTCACGGCTGATCCAGACTTCGCGCGCGATGTCGTGCTGGGCGCCGCGCCGTGGCACGGCCGGTTGCTCGTCCTCGATCGCGACGACGCCGCCGAATCCACCGGGCATGGCTCACCCCTGCCCGCGCTGGTGCACGGCGGCCCGGGTCGGGCTGGCGGCGGCGAGGAGATGGGTGGCATGCGCGCGGTGTTGCACCACATGCAGCGCACCGCCGTCCAAGCCAGCCCGGCCGTACTGTCTAAGATCACCGGGCGCTGGGTGGCGGGAGCGCAGCGCCATTCAGATGGCACCCACCCGTTCCGCAAGCACCTCTCCGAGCTGCGGGTCGGCGACAGCGTCGTCGCTGGCCCGCGTGAAGTGACGCTGGCCGACATCGAACACTTCGCCGAGTTCACCGGCGACACGTTCTACGCCCACATGGACGAACAGGCGGCGGCCGCGAACCCGTTCTTCGACGGCCGGGTGGCGCACGGCTACCTGATCGTGTCGTTCGCCGCCGGCCTGTTCGTCGATCCCGCGCCCGGGCCCGTCCTGGCGAATTACGGGCTGGAGAACCTGCGTTTCCTCACCCCGGTGTACCCGGACGACGAGCTGACGGTGACGCTGACCTGCAAGCAGATCAGCCCGCGCGACGGCGACTACGGCGAGGTGCGCTGGGACGCCGACGTGACCAAGCAGGACGGCACGTCAGTGGCGAAGTACGACGTGCTGACGATGGTGGCCAAATGACTACAACGGTCGAGACGCAGTTCGACGAGGTCGTCGCGCACGACCGGCGCATCGAGCCGCGCGACTGGATGCCCGAGGCGTACCGCAAGACAATGGTGCGCCAGATCTCGCAACACGCGCATTCGGAGATCATCGGAATGCAGCCCGAGGGAAAGTGGATATCGAGCGCGCCGTCCTTACGGCGTAAGGCAATTCTGCTGGCCAAGGTGCAGGACGAGGCCGGGCACGGGCTGTACCTGTATTCGGCGGCCGAGACGCTGGGTGTCGACCGCAGTGACCTGACCGACCGGTTGATTACCGGCGCGCAGAAATACTCGTCGATCTTCAACTACCCCACGCTGACGTTCGCCGACGTCGGCGTCATCGGCTGGCTGGTCGACGGCGCCGCGATCTGCAACCAGGTGCCGCTGTGCCGCTCGTCCTACGGGCCGTACGCGCGGGCGATGGTGCGCATCTGCAAGGAGGAGTCGTTCCACCAGCGGCAGGGCTACGAGCTGCTGCTGACGATGATGCGCGGCTCGGATTCGCAGCGCGACATGGTGCAGGACGCGACCACTCGGTGGTGGTGGCCGTCCCTGATGATGTTCGGCCCGCCCGACGCCGACTCGCCGAACACGGCGCAGTCGATGCGCTGGCGCATAAAGCGGCACACCAACGACGAACTGCGGCAACGCTTCGTCGACATGACCGTGCCGCAGGCCGAGGCGCTCGGCGTGACCCTGCCGGACCCGGCGCTGAGGTGGAACGAGGAGCGCGGCGCCCACGACTTCGGCCAGCCGGACTGGGATGAGTTCAAGCGAGTCGTCGGCGGCGACGGC
Source organism: Pseudonocardiales bacterium (assembly GCA_040006035.1). Lineage (GTDB taxonomy): Bacteria > Actinomycetota > Actinomycetes > Mycobacteriales > Jatrophihabitantaceae > QHCC01. Next base: position 5,395 of record JBDTXT010000192.1, read on the forward strand.
CCGTGCAACGCCGAGCGCATCGCGCACCGTCGTGCGGCCCAGGAGAATGGCGCCTGGGTCCGCGAGGCCGCAATGGCCCATGCAAAGAAGAAGAAGAGCGGTTCCAATGAGTGACCAAGAAGGCGATGAGCGCTCGCGCG
>JBDTXT010000193.1:0-5503 GCA_040006035.1 Pseudonocardiales bacterium
ATCGCATCGCCAGGCCGGCCGAAGAACTGCTCTACATGGCGATGGAGGACTTCCGGGTCGACGTCATCATCGGCAAGGGGCCCGGCGCCACGGCGATCCCGCTCGAACTGGCGCCGTTCACGCTGGTCGGTGCCACGACCCGGGCCGGGCTGCTCACCGGGCCGCTGCGCGACCGCTTCGGCTTCACCGGCCACATGGACTTCTACGACCCTCTCGAACTGGAGCAGGTGCTCGCCCGCTCGGCTGAACTGCTCGGCGTCGCGCTCGAAGCGGACGGCGCCACCGAGATCGCCGGTCGTTCGCGAGGCACGCCGCGGATCGCCAACCGGCTACTGCGCCGGGTGCGCGATTACGCCGAGGTCCGCGCCGACGGCATCGTCACCGAGCCGATCGCGCGCGCCGCGCTGGCGGTCTATGACGTCGACCAACTCGGCCTGGACCGCCTCGACCGGGCGGTGCTCGACGCGCTGGTGCGGCGCTTCGGCGGGGGACCCGTCGGCGTGGGCACTCTGGCCGTCGCCGTGGGCGAGGAGGTGGCCACCGTCGAGGAGGTGGCCGAACCGTTCCTGGTACGGGCCGGCCTGCTCGCCCGCACCTCGCGCGGCCGGGTGGCCACGCCCGCCGCCTGGGCCCATCTGGGTGCCGTGCGGCCCACCAGCGCCGGCCCGACGCTGTTCGATCCACCCGCCTGACGCCGACAGGGCGCGATCGCCAGGCAGAGCACGTAGACTGGGGCCGTCCGATTTGTAGTCTGCCCAGAATCGTCGTCCCCAAATGCAATGGTGGCCTTACGTAGTCCCGCTCGCGCTGCTGTTCGCGCTGTTCATCTTCGGCCAGCGCAAGCGCCGCCAGCAGATGGTGGTGGAGGCCGAGCGGATCAGCCAGATCGCCTTCGGCGACGACGTGATGACGACGTCGGGGCTGTACGGCACGGTCGTGGGCCGCAACGACGACGACGGGACGGCGCAGTTGGCCATCGCGCCGGGCGTCGAGGTCACATGGGCGCTGGCCGCGCTGCGCGACGCGAAGTCGTTGCCAGACCAGTACCGCAAGCCGCTGGCCGGCGCTGATGACGAGGCCGAACCGCCCGACGAGGCAGACAGGACCCCTTAGCACCGCACCGCTGGCGGCTACGCACAGGGTCGTCGGTCATACTGTGTCGTCGAGCCGCGCGGAGCAGTACCTCACCGCAGACCATGACCGCGTGACCATGCGAAAATTCGAGGAGATCAATCCCCGTGGCACCACCAGTCGGAACGCTGCGTGTCAGGCGTTACTTTCTAGCCCTGATCGTCATCCTCGGTCTGCTTTATACGATCGTCTTCTGGCCGGGCGCCCGGCACACGCCGAAGCTCGGCCTCGACCTGGTCGGCGGCACCCAGGTCATCTTCACCGCGAAGACGGAGGCGGGCAAAACGCCCCCCAAATCGTCGATGAACCAGGCCAAGCAGATCATGGAGAACCGGGTCAACGGCTCCGGCGTCACCGAGGCCACCGTCATCATCCAGGGCGCGAACCAGATCGTCATCTCAATCCCGGGCAGCACCAACACCGACGTGGCCAAACTCGGCAAGGCAGCCGTTCTGAGCTTCCGCAGCCTGGTCATGCCTGCAGTCCCGGTGCTGCACCCCGCTGGCGTAACAGGCACCAAGACGACGCCGCCGGCGCCGACCGGAACACCCAGCGGTACGAGCAGCGGCTCGCCGTCGACCACGCCCGCGAGCACGCCGGCCGGCGCCGGAACGGCTTCCTCCACCCAGTCGGCCAAGAACCTGGCCGAGCCCGCCGCCAACCAGCCGGTCGCCGCCCCCACGTCGGGCGCGAAGAGCACCACGGCAAAAGCGTCGGGCAGCACCAGCGCCACGGGCAAGGCGTCGCCGACTCCGAGCGCCACGGTGCCCCCGGCCACCGCAACGCCGTTCAAGGACCTGAAATTTGCCATCCCGACCAGCGATACCGCCTACACCAAGCTGACTCCCACTCAGCAGCAGCAGCTGCAGGCTGCACTGAGCACCTTTGACTGCACCGCTGCGCAGGATGAGAAGGACGACCCAAAGTCCTACTTCGTCGGCTGCGAGAAGGGGCAGTTGGCCTACCTGCTCGGCACCGTGATCGTGCCCGGCAAGGAGATCAAGGGAGCGGCCGCGCAGTCACCCAACCTCAGCCAGGGCGGCACCCAATGGACCGTTCAGCTCGAGCTGAAAGCCACCGGCTCGCACAACTGGTCCAAGTACACCGGCCAGCACAATATCGGCGGCAGTTCCTCGACGCAGTCCGGTGGCGTGACCCAATGCGGCGCTTCCAGCACCCCGTGTGCTGATTTTGTGGCATTCACCCTCGACGGCAACATCATCTCGGCGCCCGTCAACGAGTCCCCGATCCCCGAGGGCTCCAAGACACAGATCACCGGCAGCTTCACCCAGAGCAGCGCCAAGGAGCTGGCCAGCCAGCTCAAGTACGGCGCACTGCCATTGAGCTTCAAGGCCGAAGACGCGCAGACTGTGTCCGCCACGCTGGGCACCTCACAGCTCAAGGCGGGCCTGCTCGCCGGCGGTATCGGCCTCATCCTCGTGGTGCTCTACTCGATGATCTACTACCGCGCACTCGGCCTGGTCACCATAGCGTCGCTGGTCGTGTCCGGTGCCCTCACCTACGGCGCGCTGGTGGTGCTCGGCACCCAGATCGGCTTCACGCTGAGCCTGGCCGGCATCGCCGGCTTCATCGTCGCGGTGGGTATCACCGCCGACTCCTTCGTAGTGTTCTTCGAACGCATGAAGGACGAAGTGCATGAGGGCCGCTCGGCCCGGGTAGCGATCCCGCGCGCCTGGGTGCGGGCACGCCGCACGATTCTGTCGGCCGACACGGTGTCCTTCCTCGCCGCGGCAACTCTGTACTACTTCGCGGCCGGCGACGTGAAGGGCTTCGCGTTCACGCTGGGTCTGTCGACGGTTCTCGACCTCGTCGTCGTGTTCCTCTTCACCCACCCGCTGGTGTCGTGGCTCTCGCGGAAAAAGGGCTTTGGCTCGTCGCGCTTCACCGGCCTCAACGCGATGCGCGACGGCGGCATCGCCGCGCCCGCCCCGGAGCATTCGGCCCGGGCCCGCACCAAACCGGCGCGCGCGACCGGCGCCAAGCCATCGTCGGCGCGCACGGCAGCCAAGACGCCGGTCGCCGTACTCGAACGCGAAGACGAGCCGGACCCCATGGATGCCGAGGTGGCCGTCGACGCTGACGAGCCAGTTGAGCTCGATACGCCGGCAGCACCGGAGGTGACTGCCGATGAGGCCGACACCGACGAGAGCACCGACAGTGAAACAGCCGCGGACACCGAGCGTGTCGCCGCGGTCAAGGCACGTCGCCGCACGGCTCCCGAACCGGGTACGGCAGCCGAGCGCGCCGCGCAGCGACGCGCCAGAATGCGGGCCCAGACCGACGAGAAGGGCAAGAACTGATGTCGGACGTTCGCTCGGTGGTGCGTCGCCTCTACCGGGGCGAGACCCGGATCAACTTCATCGGCTCGCGCCGCAGGTGGTACCTCGCCTCGCTCATCCTGATCATTATCTGCCTGCTCAGCTTCGTCTTCCGCGGCTTCAACTACGGCGTCGAGTTCAGTGGCGGTACTCAGTTCCAGATCCCGGTCCAGGGCACCTCGATCACCACCGGCCAGTCCGAAACCGCCTTCACAGAGGCCGGCGTAGCCGTCGAGGGGTCGCCGCAGGAGGTGGGCTCGGGATCCACCCGCCAGATCGTGGTCAAGACCAAGACACTGAGCTCGCAGAAGCAGGGCGAGCTCAAGGCCAAGATCGCCCAACGGCTCGGGATTTCGGTCGAGAAGATCTCGGTGAAAGCTGTCAGTTCCAGCTGGGGCCACAACATCACGGTGAAGGCGATCGAGGGACTGATCGTCTTCCTGATCGTCGTCACGATCTATATCTCCATCCGCTATCAGTGGCGGATGGCGGCGGCCGGCATGGTCGCGCTGCTGCACGACCTGATCATCGCCGCCGGAATCTATTCGATCGTCGGTTTCGAGGTCACGCCGTCCACGGTGGTCGGCCTGCTCACGATCCTCGGCTTCTCGCTCTATGACACCGTCGTGGTGTTCGACAAGGTGGCCGAGAACACCAAGGACATCACCGCCGGTTCGCGGACGACCTACTCCGAGGCCGCGAACCTGGCCGTGAACCAGACGCTCATGCGCTCGATCAACACGTCGCTGATCGCGCTGCTGCCGGTGGCCGGACTGCTGTTCGTCGGCGCCGGCATCCTCGGCGTCGGCACGATCAAGGACCTTGCCCTGATCCTGTTCGTCGGGCTGGCCTCGGGTGCGTACTCGTCGCTGTTCCTCGCCACTCCGGTGGTGGTCGAGCTGACCGAACGCGAGCCACAGTACAAGGCGCTCACGAAGCGGGTCATCGCCAAGCGCAGCAGTGAGAAGGTCAAGGTGGCCGCGGCGGCTGAACTGGCTCTGGCCGGAGCCCCGGCCAGAGCGTCCGCGGCCGGCAACGGACGAGCCAGCGCGAGTTCGACCGCGCCGCGGCGCGCCGGCGCACCGGCGCCCGCGCCGCGTCCCGGCGCGCGCCCGCAGCGCCCCAAGCGCAAGTAGTGGCCGCGCCGTCCGGAGACGCTGGAGCCGCCATCGCCGGCGTCGTGTCGGACCGGCTGCGTGACGTTGCGGACTTTCCGAAACCCGGCATCACGTTCAAGGACATCGCGCCACTGCTGGCTGATGCCGCCGCATTCAGCGCGGCCATCGGCGCACTGTCGGATCACGCCCGCGCGGGTGGATCGCTCGACCTCGTCGCCGGCGTCGAGGCACGTGGGTTCTTGATCGCCGGGGCGATGGCCTGCGAACTGGGCTGCGGACTGGTCGCCGTGCGCAAGGCCGGCAAGCTGCCACCGCCGACGGTTCGACGCAGCTATGACTTGGAGTACGGCTCGGCCGAGCTCGAGGTGCCCACGGGCGTTCTGGACGGCAAGCGGGTGTTCCTGGTGGACGACGTACTGGCCACCGGCGGCACCTTGCGCGCAGCCGCGGATCTGCTGGTGCAGGCCGGAGCCACGGTCACCGGTCTGGGTGTGTTGCTAGAACTCGCCTTCCTCGCCGGCAGCGCTCAGCTGGAAGCGGTTGCACCGGTATACGCGCTGCTGCGCGCCTGAGCTGACCGCGGTCGTCGCCGACCCGTAGACTTGGCAGCGCACCTCTCGGAGAGGGGAACCTGCTGACGACGGATGCCGCCGCACCCCATGCGGACGCCGATCCCGGCCCGGCCGCGATCATGGCGCCATCGGATGCTGCCGTCGCGATCACCGAGCCCGCGCGCCAGCCTGATGAACTGGCCCACGCCGCCGGCGAACGGGCCACGACGACCTACGTGTTGCCCGGTCCGGCCGAATCCACGGAACTGAGCGCTGAGCCGGGCAATGCCGTGCACCGTCGCCGGGTCCGCGACCGGCTGGCCCGCCGGCTCGTCAACTCGCCCCGGCAGTCGGCGGTCAAACC
>JBDTXT010000194.1:0-5430 GCA_040006035.1 Pseudonocardiales bacterium
GTACCTGCCCGGCCAGGGGTACCCGCCGGGACCCGGGTACCCGCCCGGACCCGGGTACCCACCCGAGTCACCGCGCGGCTCTGGACTCGCCGTCCGACTGGGCGAGCGTGCAGTCCGGCGGCCCGAGCCGCGGCTGGGCGTCTCGCTGGCGGGCGCCGGCATCGCCCTCGCCGTGCTCGGTGTGCTGGTCTGGGGTGGCGACTATCTGACCACTGGCGGCGGCGGAGGCGGCGGCGGCGGAGGCGGCGGCGGAGGCGGGGACGGCTCGTCTCGGCGCCTGCTCGGCGTCGTGCTCTCACTGGTGGTGGTAGCCGCGGGCTACCTGCTCGCCCTCCGGGCGCGCCGCGGCCCACTGAACACGGCCGGCGTGGTTGCCAGTGCGCTGGGCGTGCCCGTTCTGATCGGGTTCCTCACCTTCGACGCGGGCAGTAAAGGACTGCCATTCTCGCTCGACGCGCTCGCCCTGATCTCGGTGATCGCGTGGCTGGCTAGCTACCTGTTAGTGCCCGGCACCCGCGGCCACGCCGTCTACCTGGGGCTGGCCGCCATCACCCTGTGGTTCTACATGCTCGACAAGGCCGAGCCGAAGGTCTACACGGCCGGCTTCTTTCAATTCTTCGGCGGCTCGCTCTTCAGTGAAATCCGCGGGCCGGACTGGAACACCGTCGCACTGCTGTCCCTGTTCTTCGGACTCGCCTACTACGCGGCCGCATTCGTGCTCGACCGCCTCGGGCGGACGGGGCCTGGCGCAGCGTTGGCGGTCGGCGGGTTCCTCGCCACGGCAGCGGGCACTGCCGCAGCCGCCGTCAACCTGCCCACGATCGCCGAAGGCGTCATGCTGATCGTCCTCGGCGCGATCCTCGCCGGCTTCGGTGCGCGAGGCGCTCGGCGCTTCACCACCTGGGCCTGGAGCGCGGGGGTCGCCCTCGGCATCCTGGTGATCATCGGCAAGCTGGCCGATCAGAACAGCGCCGCCGGAGGCGTGGCCCTGATCGTGTCGGGTGCGGTGCTCGTGGTGCTCGCTCATTTCCTCGCCGGTGTGCTGCACGAACCGGATGACCTGGTGCCCACCGCTGCGAGCGGGGCCGCGGTCGGGGACGGACGTCGGCCGTAGTCGTCGAGACCCGCAGCCGCCGCGCGGCGAAGTCGCTCATCAACCCGCTCATTAGGCTGATCGCATGGCAGATGTAAGTGTGCGGCTGGCCCGCCAGGACGACGTGGCCGAGATCGCGCGCATCCAGGTCGAGACCTGGCGGACCTGCTACCTCGCGATCCTGCCTGCCTCGGTGATCGAGTCCCTGTCGGTCGAACTCGCGCAGCAGGCTTGGCAGCAGGCCGTCGCGGCTGCGCCCACGCCCCGCCATCACGTGCTCGTCGCGCAGGAGCAGCTGGCCGTCGTCGGCTTCGTCGCGTTCGGGCCGGCCGACGACCTGGAGCCGGCCGACCCGGATCCCGAGACGACGGCCGCGCTCGGTCCGTTGCTCGTTGAGCCTCGGTGGGGGCGGCGCGGGCACGGCTCACGGTTGCTGGCCGCGGCGATCGACCTGGCCCGGGTGGACGCCATGGCGCGGGCGATCGCGTGGATCCCCGAAGGCGACGTCGTCTCGCGTGAGTTCCTCGAGTCGGCCGGTTGGGCGCCCGACGGGCTGGCCCGCGCGCTGGATACCGGCGCCGGTGAGTTACGCGAGATCCGGCTGCACGCCTCGCTGGCCGAGGCTACGGCGTGACGTTCACCGGCATCCCGATCGCCGCCCTGGACTTCTATGAAGACCTCGAGGCCGACAACACCAAGGCATTCTGGGCCGCGCACAAGCACATCTACGACGAGGCGGTGCGCGCGCCGATGCAAGCCCTGGCCGCCGCCCTCGAACCGGAGTTCGGAGTTGCCAAGTTCTTCCGGCCCTACCGCGACGTCCGCTTCGCCAAGGACAAGACGCCGTACAAGACACATCAGGGCGCGTGGTTCGGTGAATCCTCGCTGTACCTGCATGTCTCGGCAGCCGGGCTGAGGGTGGCCGGCGGGTATTGGGACACCTCGTCCGCGCAGGTCGAGCGACTGCGCCGCGCCATCGCGAACGACGTGGCCGGCGCCGCGCTGGAGCGCGCGACCTCGGCGGTCGCCAAGTCCGGGCTCACCCTGGACGGACACCAGCTCACCCGAGTGCCCAGCGGCTACCCCAAGGAGCATCCCCGCGCGGACCTGCTGCGCTACAAGTCACTGACTGCGCACCGCGAATTCGGCTCGCCGGCCTGGCTGGCGACGAAGCGGGCCAAGGCGGAGGTGGCCAAGGCCTGGCGGGCCATCGCCCCGCTTATCAGCTGGCTGGACACCCATGTCGGCCGCGACTGACCGGACGTCCGTCCCGACACAAAGAACGTCCCCCTACATCCAAGTAGGGAGCCGTGCCTCTCAACGTTGATCGGAGGCTGCTGGGTGTTCAACAGCCTCCGTGGTTCGCAGCGCCGCGCGTTTGCTGCGAACGATCAACACCGCAGTGGCCACGCACCTTCTCGGGCAGGCGATAAGGACCAACGTCCCGACTTGCGGCGGCCCCCGCCGCGCGCCGCGTCACAGCCCGAGCAGTGGTTCCAGACCGACGGTGAGCCCAGGTCGGGCGGCGACGTTGCGCACCCCGAGCAGCACTCCCGGCATGAACGACGAGCGGTTCAGGGAGTCGTGCCGGATCGTCAGGGTCTCGCCTTCGGTGCCGAAGACGATCTCCTGGTGCGCGACCATCCCGGCGATCCTCAGCGAATGGACCCGGACGCCGTCGACGTCGGCGCCGCGGGCACCCTCAAGCGTCTGAGTCGTCGCGTCGGGGGCCGCGCCCAGACCGGCGCCGGCGCGCGCCTGGGCGATGAGTTCCGCGGTGCGCACGGCTGTCCCGCTGGGCGCGTCGGCCTTGCCCGGGTGGTGCAGTTCGACTACCTCGGCCGACTCGTAATAGCGAGCGGCCAGTTGGGCGAAGCGCATCGACAGCACAGCGCCGATACCGAAGTTGGGTGCGACGAGCACCCCGAGCTCGGGCGTATCGACCAACCAGGTGGTGATCGTGTCCAGCCGTTCGGCGGTGATGCCGGTTGTGCCGACGACCGCGTGGATCCCCTGATCGACCGCGAACCGCACGTTGTCCATGACGACGTCGGGGTTGGTGAAATCGACGAGGACCTGGGCGCCGGCGTCAGCGACGCTGAACAACCAGTCCCCCGCGTCGACCATCGCCACCAGGTCGAGGTCCTCGGCCGCGTCAATGGCCTGGCACACCTGCTGGCCCATTCGTCCGCGGGCGCCGATCACCCCGACCCGGATCGGTTCGGTCATGTCCGTCCCTTCAGACTGCGCCGTCGAAGTCGTGCTCGCCGAACGGCCCGACCACAGTCAGGCAGCGCGGCCGGCTGAGCAGGTCCGCGGCCGCCTCGGTCACGTCCTGCGCGGTGATGGCATCGACGATCGCCAACAGCTCGTCGACACCGAGAATCTCGCCGTAAACCAATTCACTCTTGCCGATCCGCGTCATCCGCGAGCCGGAGTCCTCCAGCCCGAGCACGATACCGCCTCGGGTCTGTCCCTTCCCGCGCTCGATCTCGGCATCGGTGAGTGAGCCGTGCGCAGCGGCGTCGAGCTCTTCGGTCATCAGCCCCAGCACCTCGTCGGCCTTGCCGGGCTGGCAGCCGGCATAGACGCCGAACACGCCGTCGTCGGCGTAGCCGCCGCTGAAGGAGTAGACCGAGTAGGCCAGGCCGCGTTCCTCGCGAATCCGCTGGAACAGCCGCGAGCTCATCCCACCGCCCAGCGCGGCGGACAGCACACCGATCGCGAAGCGACGCGGGTCGTGCCGCGAGACGCCGTGGCCGCCCAGGACGAGGTTGGCCTGCTCGGTGTCATCGGCGACGACCGCCACCGGCCGCGCCGGGGTGTGCAGCATGCGCGCATGCTGTGCACGCGGCGGCTGTGGCTCGAGCGAGGAATCGAAGCGACCGTCGAAGGCACGCCGGACCAGTTCGACGACTTCGCTGTGCACGACATTGCCCGCCACCGACACGACCATCGCGTCGGGCGTGTAGCGACGTTTGTAGTAGCCGGCGATCTGGCGCCGGGTGAGCGCGCCGATCGAGGACACACTGCCCAGCACCGGGCGGCCGAGCGGCGTGTCGCCGAACAGCGCGGCCGCGAACTCGTCGTGAACCAGGTCGGCCGGGTCGTCGTCGCGCATCGCGATCTCTTCCAGCACGACGCTGCGCTCGACGTCGACGTCCTGCGCGCTGAGCGTGGCATTGAGGACGACGTCGCAGATGATGTCGATGGCCAGTGGCAGGTCGCGGTCGAGCACGGTCGCGTAGAAGCAGGTGTGCTCCTTTTCGGTGAACGCGTTGAACTCGCCGCCCACCGCGTCCATCGCGCTGGCGATGTCGAGTGCCGAGCGGGTCGCCGTGCCCTTGAAGAGCAGGTGCTCGAGAAAGTGACTGGTGCCGGCCAGGTTGATCGTCTCGTCGCGGGAGCCGACCGGGATCCACACGCCGACGCTCAGGCTGCGAACGCCGGGCTGCGCCTCGGTGACGACGCGCAGCCCCCCGGGCAGGACGGTGCGCGTCATCGCACCGCCGCCTGTCGCTTTGAGACGCCGAGTGCTCGCCCGTCGCAGTGGGCGCGCAGCGCTCGACGAAGTCATCCCGCGATCCTAGTGTCGCGTGTCGGAGGTCGTTTGCCGGATGCGGTGATCCGGGCGGATGCATCGCAAGGCGGAGACCGAGCGACGCTTGCGGAGCGAGCAGGAGGACGGCCACACCGGCTGTTGTATGGCCGACAACGACAACGCAGCGAGGCGCCGCCTGGGCGCCGCAGGCGGTAAACATACTTCCGACACGCGACACTAGTCGCGCGATTCAGGGCTGGACGCCGCAGAAGGCCCTCTCGTGCGGGGAGTGCACGACGGGGAAGAAGCCGGGGCGCAGTCTCAGCAGGTAGCCACCCGCGGCGACGAGGATTCCGCGCAGCAGCGGCAGCCGCAGCAGCCACCCGGGCGGGCCGAAAAGCGGCGCGACCAGCCAGGCCAGCACGCCGGCCGTGACGAAGGCTGCCGCCCGGTGGCCCGGCCCGCGCGCGCCGACCAATAGCCAGCCCGCCAAGGCGGCCACAACTGCGGTAGCCATCAACCAGGCGTCCCACAGCAGGTTCGTCTGCCGCAGCCAACTGGTCGGCAGCAGGCCGAGCGTGAGCAGCGCCGCGCCGGCGGCCACGCCGCCCAGGCGCGGGGCGATGCGGTGTCGCGGGCGCGGCCCGTAGCAGTCCAGAGCCGAGGGTGGGTGCTCAGCCAACATGGCGCGCCGGTCGAGGTAGAGCCGCGCCGACGGGTAGCGGGCGGCCACCCGCTTGCGCGTCCAGGACGGCACGTTGGGATGCAGCCAGATGGCGTCGATGCGGGCGTGTTC
>JBDTXT010000195.1:0-5392 GCA_040006035.1 Pseudonocardiales bacterium
TGCGGCCGCTCGCCGATGCTGAGCTTCTTGGACACCTTCACGCCCTTGGCCTGCAAGGCACCGGCGTAGATCTCGGCCAGGATCTCGTTCTCGGCGAAGCCGGCCGAACCGATCGTGATCGACCCGGTACCCGCCGGGTAGGTGGCCGTGCTGCTCGGCAGCGGCGCGGCCGATGCGGTGGACGAGCCGGAATCGGACGCGGTGGTCGCCGGCGTGGAACCCCCGCCAGCGGGCGCGGTTGTCTTGTCGGAGCTGCCACTGCTGCCGCAGCCCGCAAGGGCCATGGTCATGCTCAGCATCACTGCCGGCACGAGATAGATGCGCTTCATTGCTCTCCCTGTCGTGTCTAAGGAATACGTCCTGCGCCAAGCCGCCTGCTTCGGCTCACACCCCCGCCAGTTCCGTCCCGACGACGCTGCCGTCGGGAGCACGCACGGTGGATTTGCTCGTCTTGAATCGGCCGGAGATACCCGGCGAGACGACGTAACGCTGGACGAGGATCAACGAGAGCTCGGCGACGAGCGCGAGTGCGGCGACGACGAGTCCCGCGCCGACCATCGCCGGATAGCCGTTGTGCGGATCGTTGATCACCTGCGCGCCGTTGATGATGTACTGCCCCAGGCCGCCGAGGAACGGCGCGAACGCGGCGATCGTGGCCGTGGCGATGACCTGGAGCACCGAGCTGCGCACTCCGGACATGATCAGCGGCAGGGCACATGGCAGTTCGACCTTGCGCACCAACTGAAAGCCGGTCATGCCCATGCCCTTGGCTGCGTCGCGCGCGGCCGGATCGACGTTCTGCACACCGGCATAGGTGTTGGTCAGGATCGGTGGTATCGCCAACAGCACCAGGACGATCTCGACGGGGATGAGGTAGGGCAGCGCACCGCGGTGATCCACCACCCCCGGCACGGTCTGTAGCAGATGGATCTTGGGTGAGAGCCAGACGACGAGCAGCACGACCAGGCCGAGTGAGGGCACCGCGCGCAGGCCGTTGGCCAGGCCGCCCACCAGGAACGCACCGCGCCCGGTGTGGCCGACGAGCAGGCCGATGGGCAGCGCGATGATGATCGCGATCACGACCGCTACGACGGTGTAGATCACGTGCTGGCGCAGGTGTACCAGCAGCCCATTCGGCCCGGTCCAGTTCTCCGGATCGTTGAGCCAGACCGAGACCTGGCTCAGCGGCGGAATCGAGTTACCGTCGGCAAGGAAGGCGAGCGCACTCATCGGGCCCGCACCGCCCGCTGCCACGGCGTCATCAGCCTGATGCCCAACAGGATCACCGCGTCGAACGCGAAGGCCAGCAACATGATGATGATGACGCCGAGCACGATGGGCACGAGCGTCACGCCCTGGCTGCCGCGGACGAACAGCGCGCCGAGTTGCTGCACCCCGACGAGCGACGCGACCGAGATCAGGCTGACGTTCGACACGGCTGCGACCCGCAGCCCGGCCCCGATCACGGGTATCGAGATCGGGAACTGCACCGCGAACAGCCGCTGCCGGCCGGTGTAGCCCATCGCGGCAGCCGCGGCGAGCGTGTCATTCGACACCGAGGCCAGCCCGTCAGCCACGACCCGCACCAGCAGTGCCACCGTGTACGCGGTCAGGGCGACGAGAATGTTGACGGGGTCGAGCACCTTCGTGCCGAGCAGTCCGGGCATCGTCACGAACAGCACGAGGGACGGGATCGTGTAGATCAGTCCGGCCAGGGTGACGAACGGCGGGTAGCTCCACTTGTACCGGCTGGCCACCCAGCCCAGCGGCAGGGCCACGATCAGCCCGGCGACCAACGAGCCGCCGGCCAGCCATACCGTCGTCCAGGTCCATTGCGCGATGTCGCTCTGGTTGTCGCGGAAGTATTGCCACAGCTCGCTCACGGCGCGCCCCCCGGAGCACCGTGAGCGTCGCCGGCGAGAACCTCGGCCGCATAGGTCTCGGCCTGCTGCCGATCGCCCGCCGCCTGCGCCTCGATCAGCGCCAGGACCTGGGACGCGGTGATCGTGCCGGCAAATGTGCCGTCGTCGTGCACGACCACGCCCCTGCCGCTGGGGGAGGACAGGGCGGCGTCGAGCACCTCGCGCAACGTCCCGGACTCCGCGGCCAGGGTGCCGCCCAGGTTGAGCAGGTCCGGGGTCACTTGTCCGTGCAGCGCGTTGTCGGCCAGCCCCCGTACGGCGAGCCAGCCCTGCGGGTGTCGCTCGGCGTCGACGACGAGGGCCCAGCCGTCGCTGGCCCGGTCACGCGCGGTCGTCAGGTTGTCGCCGAGCCGGGCGACCTCTTCCTGAGCAACCGGCAGCGCGTCGGCGTGTGCGAAGCCGAGTGCCCGGTAGCCGCGGTCACGTCCCACGAAGCCCGCGACGAACGCATCCGCGGGGCGGGAGAGCAACTCGGCCGGCGTGGCCAGCTGGGCCAACGTGCCTCCGACTCGCATCACCGCTACCTGGTCGCCGAGCTTGATCGCCTCGTCGATGTCGTGCGTGACGAAGACAATCGTCTTGCCCAGCTCGCCCTGCAGGCGCAGGAACTCCTCCTGCAGCTGGGCCCGGACCACCGGGTCGACGGCGGAGAAGGGCTCGTCCATCAGCATCACCGGCGGGTCGGCGGCCAGTGCCCGGGCGACACCGACGCGCTGCTGCTGACCGCCGGAGAGCTGGGCCGGGTATCGGTCGGCGAGATCTGGCTGCAGCCCGACCCGTTCCATCAACTCCATGGCCCGCGCCCGCGCGGTGCGCCGATCCGTCCCGAGCAGCAGCGGCACGGTGGCGATGTTGTCGATGATCGTTCGGTGCGGGAACAGCCCCGCGTGCTGGATGACGTAACCGATGCCGCGACGCAACTTCGCCGGACGGATCTTCGACGTGTCCTTGTCGTCCAGCCAGATGCGCCCCGACGTCGCATCGATCATCCGGTTGATCATGCGCAGGCTGGTGGTCTTGCCACAGCCGGACGGGCCGACCAGGACGGTGATCTGTCTGGACGGTGCGGTGAGCTCGAGGCTGTTCACCGCGATCGTTCCGTCTGGGTAGCGCTTCGTCACGGATTCAAACCGGATCACTTGCCGGTCACCTCTCTTCGAAGCTGCGCGGAACGGGGCAGGCCGAGCTGTTCGGCGATCGCTCGCGCCTCGCGGCACAGGATCTCTCCGTATTCGTGCATCGCGTCGTCGTCGATGCGATAGGTCGGGCCGAGGACGCTCAACGCGCCTGCGATGCCGCCGGGGCGCAGGATCGAGGCGACGATGGCGGTCACATCGGGCTCGAGCCGGTCGCGTTCGGCGAAGTAGCCCGTCTCGGTCTGCTCGCCCTGCAGCGCGCGCCCGACGGCCAGGTCGGTACGCGACACCGCGCGGCCCACCCAGCTGGTGTGACGTACCGCGTGGGTGCCCTCGACCATGGCGATGTAGATCGCGGTGTCGCGTGGTCCGGCGATGGCCAGGTAGGACGATTCGCCGGTCGCGGCCACGATGCGCTGCATGCCGGGCTCGGCCAGCCCGACCAGCGATTGACGCCCGAGTGCTACCGCGCCGACCTGGATGAGGCGCCCACCGGCATGAAAGGAACCGTCGACGTCACGGGCGACGAAGCCGGCCCCCTCCATCGTGCGCAGCAGGCGCAGCGCGGTACTGGCCGGCAGGTGGGCCCGGCGGGCGCACTCAGACAGGGTGATCGAGCCCTCGGCGCACACCTCGGACAGCAGCCCGAACGCTCGCTCCACCGAACGGGTCGAGCCCGCGGAAGCCAGCTCGGTCATCCGCCGCCCCCAGCCATCAGGTTTCATCACGTAGAAAGCTCTTGCCGAAGAGCGGTACGGTTCCACACTCCGTGGCGGATGGGAACCCCATTTGCGCGTGACGTCCAGAATTGATGCCGCAGCGTGATCGGAATTGCTGCAGCTACGTGGCGCTCGGCTCCTCCGGCTCGGTGACTGGCGGGCGGCCCCCGGTCAGCCGGCGCACGAAACTTGCCCCCGGCAGCTCGTTGAGCAGGCCGGTCAGCCGATCGATCGTCGACGTGAGCAGCGCGACCTGCCTCTGGGTGTCGGAAGCCACTGCGACCATGCGATCGAGGTTGGGCGCCACCTGCTCCAACGGTGCCAGCAGCTGCGAGGCGGTGTCCTCGATCCGGCTCACCACGCTGTCCAGGCGCCCGACGGTCTGGTTGAACCGCTCCAGCGAGTCGTTGAGCGCCTTCATCGTCGCCGGCAGCTGACTGAGCATCCGGGCGTTCTGCTCGAAGACCTCCTGCGCCCATTGGGCCTGCCCCTCGGCGCGCTTCACCAGATCGCCGACGACCGGGATCGCACCGACGGCGGACGGAACGCGAGATGACTTGGCCATGCAAGATTCATAGCGGACGATGCCGTGGGCCGCGACACAGCGGGGTGTTCGGCTGGTTACTGCCGAGTAGGACCGAATAGGCTCAGCGGTCTTACCCGAATGAGGAGACGAGTCCGTGGCACTGCGCCTGACCCTCGCCCTGCTGATGCTCGTCGTCACCGCCGCCGTCGCCGGCCGCCGGATCTTCTGGCTGACCAAACTGATCCGCTCCGGGCAGCCCGCGCCGGGACGCACCGACGGGATGAACGAGCGCCTCAAGGCACAGCTCGTCGAGGTGTTCGGCCAGCGCAAACTGCTGAAGTGGAGCGCCCCGGGTCTGGCGCACTTCTTCACCTTCTGGGGTTTCCTCGTCCTGGGGCTGACGATTCTCGAGGCCTTCGGCGCGCTGGTGATCAGCAAGGATTTCGCGATTCCCTTCGTCGGCCGCGGGCAGTGGCTTGGCTTCCTCGAGGACTTCTTCGCCGTCGCCGTGCTGCTGGGCATCATCTGGTTCGCGATCAACCGGCTGCGCGACGCACCATCACGCCGCCAGCGGGCGAGCCGGTTCTACGGCTCGCATAGCGGCCCGGCCTGGGTCATTCTCGGGATGATCTTCCTGGTGGTCGCAACGCTGGTGTTGTACCGCGGCGCGCAGTACAACACCGGCCACTTCCCGTTCGGCGACTCGAAGTGGCCGTTCGCCTCCTACGCGGTCGCGCAGTTGCTCGGCGACGGCGCGTACAACCAAGGCCTCGAGACGTTCTTCCTGCTCGCCCAGATGGCCGTCATCTTCGGCTTCACGATCATCGTCACGTACTCCAAGCACCTGCACATCGCGACGGCCCCGCTCAACGTCACCACCAAGCGACTGCCCGACGCACTCGGAGCGCTGCTGCCGGTCACCGACGCCGAGGGCAAGCCGATCGACTTCGCTGATGCAGAGAACCTGTCCGAGGACACCGTGTTCGGCAAGGGCAAGATCGAGGACTTCACCTGGAAGGGCTACCTCGACTTCGCCACCTGCACCGAGTGCGGCCGCTGCCAGTCGCAGTGCCCGGCCTGGAACACCGA
>JBDTXT010000196.1:0-5392 GCA_040006035.1 Pseudonocardiales bacterium
TGCAGCTTGGTCAGCGTGTTCTGGATGTGGTTCTGCACAGTGCGGTGAGAGACTCCGAGCACCTCGGCGATCTGTTTCGCACTCATCCCCGTCGACACCTTGCGCAGGATCTCGGTCTCGCGGTCGGTGAGGACGGCGGTCGGGTCAGGCTCGTCGCGGCCGATCCGGCGGTATTCGCCGAGGACGAGCGCGGCCAGACCGGGGGAGAAGATCGCCTCGCCGGCCGCCGTGCGATGAACGGCATTGAGCAGTTCGGCCTTGCTCGCCGACTTGATCAGGTAACCGCGCGCACCGCCCTTGACGGCGGCGAGCACGTCGTCGTCCTCGCCGGAGGCGGAGAACATCAGCACCCGCACCGACGGGTCGATGGCGACCAGGGCCGCCGCGGCTTGCACGCCTGACATGCCGGGCAGCTGCAGATCCATGAGGACGACGTCTGGGCGGATGGCCGGCGCGGTACGCACGGCTGCCTCCGCTTCGGCGAACGCGCCCCGGACGTCGAAGCCGTCGGCGACCAGGTCCCGTTCGAGCGCCTCGCGCCAGATCGGATGGTCGTCGACGATCACGACGCGCACCGGCTCGGTCACGCTGACTCCCCTGTTCGCGGTACGACCATCTCGACCATCGTCCCCTCACCCGAGACGGAGCTGATGGCCGCCCGTCCACCGAGATCCTCGATACGCCTTCGGATCGAGGCCGAAACGCCGAGGCGGCCGTCGTGTTCGGCCGTCTCGAGCCGACCGGCGGTGAAGCCAACGCCGTCGTCTCGGACGGTGACGCACACCGTTTCGTCCAGGCGCTCGAGCAGCACCCAGGCACGCGCCTCGGGCCCCGCGTGCTGCGCGACGTTGTGCAGGGCGGCGCGCACGGCTGCGACGAGTTCACCCGCGACCGAGCCGGACATCACGACGGGCTCGGCGGGCGCGGAAACGGTCACCCGCTCGCTTCGCAGCGAGCGCAGCTCATCAGCCAGGTCCGACGAGCCTGGAATGGCCGCCAGCGGCCGCGACGTGATCAAGGAACGAAGCGCCGTCTCCTGCTCGGCGGCGGCTGCGCCCAGCGCGGCCCATTCGCCGCCGGTCTCACTCGCGGCCCGGTGCACCAGCCCGAGTACCTGAAGGACGCCGTCGTGGATGGATCGTGCCAGCCGCTCGCGTTCGGTGACGGCCGCCCGCGCGGCGGTCGCGATGGCCAGGTCGCGCTCGGCCCGCACGGCCAGCGTGGCGACGTAACCGGTAACGGCCCCGGCCACGATCAGGATCAACCCGTTCTGCACCGTATGGCCGTCGTAACCGGCGCGGACGGCTACCGCCGCACCTACCTGCAGCGCCGCCGCGAGGGTGCCGCCGATCCAGGTCGCCATGAATGCCACCTCGAGGGCTGGGCCGCCTGCCCAGAGCGTGGTAAGCGTGGGCATCCCGCCGTGACGCTGCGACGGTGTCTGGGCCCACATCGTCGCGAGCGTCAACGCAATCGTGACGATCATGTCGAGCGCAACGACGGAGGGGCGGTGAGCCCGGCCGGTGACCGCGAGCCAGCACACGACCGCGGTGACGATCGTCATGGCCGCGCCCACGACCAGCGCGACCCCAGGGTGCGCGTAGAGGTCTTGCCACCGCGCGATCCGGATCAGGCAAAGAACCAGCGCCACGACGCGGAACACGGCGACCGCCCGCCACAGCGACAGGCGTACGCCGGTGACCGGCAACGGCGGGTGCCAGTCGGGATGCATGCTCGGGGCGCTGGCAAACGAGAAGCCCAGTCCACCGTTGTGGACCGGGCCTTCGGACTGTGAAGCCCTGCTGGACTTCGTTGTCATGCCGCCCAGTCTGGCGTACGCGTGGCGCGTCAGGTCTGAGCAGGACTACTCAGCAGGGACCGGCGGGTACTCGGACGGAGCGCTCCTCAGACGGGCGGGGTGCTCAGTCGGCGAGCGGGTGCTGGGCGAAGTAGCTCTTCGAGCTGCGAGCCATCTGGCCGAACGCGAGCTTGTTGACCGGGCTGCTGAGCCGCAGCAGCATCGCACTTTTGGGCGTCGGCTCCACCGCGAACGTCCAGGTGAACAGGCAACCGGTCGGCGTCGTCTCGAGCTCGTAGTTCTCGGCCATCCGGCGCAGGACCGGGCGGTTGGTCGCGCGCACGAAGAACGAATACCCCTTGCCCTCGTCCCAGCGGAAGTACTCCTCGCGCACCGTGATCGAGTGCAGCGGCAGCACGACATCGCGGGTGGTGCCGACGCCGAACGGCCGCGGCGAGGTCCACTTCAGTGACTGCACACCAAGACCCCACGCGGCCACGCTTCGATCGGAGGTCAGTGACTCCCACACCCGTTCGGCGGGGACGGGCAGCTCGATCCGGTAGCGGTAGACGTATGGGCCGCTCGCGAAGAACGTCTCGTCCGCGGGCTGCATCTCGTGCCATTTGGTCATGGGTTCAGCATGCCGTAACCCGTCGCGCGGTTCAGGGGAGCCTGGGCACCGGCCACGGCGAGCAAAGCCCGGCGCACCCGGCCCTGCGTCATAGCGGTTCAAGGCACGAGGACGCAGACTCGGACTGCTGTTCGCCGACAGCGAAGCCAGCCCGACCAACCCAGGCCAGCGGGAAAACGATGCAGGCTATAGCTGCGCCCATCGCTGCGAGCATGCTGTATCCGCCACCGGCCATGACCACGCCGGAGGCCACGCCTCCTCCCGCTGCGGCGACACCCATTCCCGACTCACCCCACCCCTCACGGATGGGACGCTGCCTCGGTGTCACGTCGCCGGTGAGCAGTGCGCTGCCGGAAAGCAGCGACAGGTTCCACCCGACTCCGAGCAGCACCATCGCCACCGTCATTGTCGCTGCTGAGTGCGCTTCGGCTGCGCCCGAGCAAGCAATGACCAAGATTGTTGCGGCCAGAGCCGCTGCCCGCGCGGCGCCCATCCGGTCGGTGAGCCGGCCGCTGATCGGCGACGGCGCAAACATGCCGGCGATGTGCAGGCTGATCACGAGACCAATCACCCCAAGTCCCGTCCCGGCGTGGTGCAACTGGATCGGCGCCATGGTCATCACTCCCACCATGACCAGGTTCGCGGTGCCGAGGACGGCAAGTCCCGCGACCGCTCGCCTGCTCCACGTCGGGCCGGACGCGTTCGGCACGGGGTTCTCGAGTCCGTAGGTCGCCGTGCCCGTCGCGTCCCGCGTGGGTCGCCAGCCCGCTCGCAGGACGCCGGCAGCCGCGACGAACGCGGCGGCGGCGACCACGTAGGGGCCAGCCAGCCCGGGTAGGCCCGTCCCGGCCGCGAGCGCGCTGGTCGGTGCCAGCAGATTCGGTCCTGCCACGGCACCGACGGTGGTCGCCACCAGCACCGAGGCCATCGCCCGGGCCCGTGCCGACTCCGGAGCGAGATCGGCGGCAGCGTAGCGGCCGAGCATCACCGCGGTGTTTCCCGCCCCGAGCAGCAGGCTGCCCACCAGCACCGCAGGCAGCGAAGCAGCCCAGGCAGCGACAACGACGAGCACCGATCCCAGCGCAGCTGTGGCGGCCCCGACGCTCAACGCCGCACCGCGTCCCCGTCGGATCGTCATCCTCGACAACACCAGCGCCGAGACCGCTGAACCGAGCACGAGCAGTGTCTGGGGTAGTCCTGCCGCCACGTCGCTGCCCGCAATCTGCCCGGCCAGCAAGGCGCCGGCCGATCCCGCCAGTGACTGGCCGAGACCGCCCAGCAGGCTCGCCGTCCACAGCGTCCGCAGCGCAGCGTCCGCCCGCGGCGAATAGGTGGTGTTCGGACGTCGGGCGGGCGACGGTGTCATCACCTGGTTAACGCTAGGGAGGTCTCGCCGCTCATGACAGCGCCAGTGAAGCGCTCATAGACTTGACGGCCTGGCGAACAGCAGGAGGATTACCACATGACTTCGCAACCGCTAAAACTCGACGACCTCGACTGGGCGATCCTGCGCGAGCTGCAAGTCGACGGCCGGCAGTCCTTCAACGAGCTGGCGCGGCGCGTCCACCTGTCCGGGCCGGCGGTGGCCGAACGGGTGCGCCGGCTGGAACGCGACAAGGTGATCACCGGCTACTCCGCGTCCATCGATGCGGCGCGAGCCGGAGCGCCCCTGCTCGCGTTCGTCCAGTTGCGGTGCAGCCTCGGCAGTTGCCTGCTGCGCACGACCGACGCGCAGGACTATCCGGAGGTGGTGGCGGTGCACAAACTGTCCGGCGAGTACTGCACCATGATCCAGGTCCGGACGGCCTCATTGGCCGCGTTGGAGGGCCTGGTAGAGCGCCTCGGCGAGCACGGCGAGATCCGTACACACATCACGTTGTCGACCCAGTACGAACACCGCCCGGTCGAACGGACCGCTCCAGACCGTCCCGTGACGCCGTCGACGGGGTGGAACCGGGCACCCTAGAAATCGGGCGAGTCTTCGAAGGTTGCGAGCAACTCCTGCAGAGCGGACACCAGGGCCGCCCGCTGGGTGTCGGTGAGCGGGGCCAGCAGTCGCTTCTCGGTGTCGACGTGATCGGGCAGTGCGCGGTCGATGAGGGCGCGACCCTCGTCGGTCAGTGCGACCTGCACCCCCCGGCCGTCGGAGGTGCTGGGTGTGCGGGTCACCAGCCCGCGAGCTTCGAGGCGGTCCAGCCGCTGGGTGATCGCCCCGGAGGTGACCATCGCCGGGCGCATCAGCCCGGTCGGGGTGAGCCGCTACGGCGGGCCGCTGCGGCGCAGGGTGGCGAGGACGTCGAAGGAGGCGGCGTCGAGACCGTGTGCGGCGAAGGTGCGGGACAGCTCATTCTCGATGAACCGAGAGACCCGCTTGAGGCGACCGATCGCCGCCATCGGGGACACGTCGAGGTCCGGACGCTCGCTCTTCTGCCGCCCGGGCGCCCCCTGCTCGCAGCGGTGGTGCGTGCCCTGCCCGCCGGCCTGCTGCTCGTCGCATTCACCCGGCGACTACCGCACGGCGACTGGTGGTGGCGAGCGTTGGTGCTCGGCGTGCTCAACATCGGGGCGTTCTTCGCGCTGCTGTTCGTCGCCGCCTACCGGCTGCCCGGCGGCATCGCCGCGACCATCATGGCGATGCAGCCGCTGCTGGTCGCCGGCTTGTCCGCCGGCGTACTCGGCGAGCGATTGACGATGCGAACTACGGCGGCCGCCGCCGTCGGAGTCGCCGGCGTCAGCCTGCTGGTGCTGCGCGCCGACGCGCGCTTGGACGGGCTCGGTGTCGTCGCTGCGGTCGGTGGCGCGGTGGTCATGGCCACCGGGGTGGTCTTGAGCAAGCGGTGGCGCTCGCCGGCGTCCCTGCTCGCGACCACGGGCTGGCAACTCGTCGCTGGTGGGTTGGTGCTGGTTCCGATCGCTTTCCTTGCGGAAGGCGCACCACCCACGACGCTCAGCCTTTCGAACGT
>JBDTXT010000197.1:0-5377 GCA_040006035.1 Pseudonocardiales bacterium
CATCGACGTCGGCCGAACCGAGCAGGTTCGCGGCGGGGATGCGGCAGTCGGTGAATCGGATGGTCGCGGTGTCCGACGCCCGGATGCCGAGTTTGCGCTCCAGACGCTCGACCTCCATTCCGGGCGTGCCCTTCTCGACGACGAAGGACTTGATCGCGGCGCGGCCCTTGGTCTTGTCGATCGAGGCCCAGACCACCACCGCATCGCTGCGATCGCCCGCGGTGACGAAGATCTTCTCGCCGTTGAGGACGTACTCGTCGCCGTCGCGCACGGCCGTGGTCTGCACCGCGGCGGAATCTGAGCCGAACGACGGTTCGGTGATCGCCATCGAGGCCCAGATCTTGTCGAAGCGGGCGTGCTGCTCGTCGTCGGCGACGGAGGCGATCGCGGCATTGCCCAACCCTTGGCGCGGCATCGACAGCACCATCGCGACGTCGCCCCAGCACGCCTCCATGATCGACAGCACGCCGGACATGTTCGTGCCGTTGCGGTTGCCCGTCTGGGTCTCGCTGTCGCCACGCCGCACGCCGCGCGCTCCGGTACTCGTCTCGCCCGAGGCGTTCATGCCGTCGATCAGAGCGGCGAGCATGTCGAGTTCGTGCGGGTACTCGTGCCCGGCACTATTGAGTCTGTCGTACTTGCGCGAGATCGGCCGGAAGATCTCGGTCGCGACCTGGTGGGCCTGATTGACGATCATCCCGAACTTCTTGGGCACTTCCAGGTTGATCGTCATACCAACACCACGCCCTCCATGACCGCGATCGAGCGCAGGTCGCGGTACCACCGTTCGACTGGATGTTCCTTGACGTAGCCGTGCCCGCCGAGCAGTTGGACGCCGTTGCTGCCGATCTGCATGCCGTACTCGGCGGTGAGCCGGCGCGACAGGGCCGCCTCGCGGGCGAAGGACTTGCCCTGCTCGGCTCGGCTCGCGGCGCGCAGCGTGACAAGCCGCGCCCCCTCGAGCTCGATGGCGATGTTGGCGACCATGAACGCGACGGCCTGGCGGTGACTCAGCGGCTCGCCGAACGCCTCGCGTTCGTTGACGTACGGGATCACGTAGTCGAGCACTGCCTTCGACGTGCCCAGGGCCAGCGCCGACCAGCCCAGCCGGGCCAGCCGGATGCAGTCGGCGTAAGTCTGCGCCGCGCCGCTGCCGAGCAGTGCGGTGCGGTGCAGGGTGACGCCGTGGAGTTCGAGGTGTGCCATCGACGCGGCGCGCAACCCCATGGCCGGCTGGGCCGAGACGGTGATGCCGGCCGTGCCGGACTCGACCAAGAACAGCGCGGGCGTGCCCTCCAGCTCGGCGGCGATGACGAACAGCTCGGCGGCGTCGGCCCGCGGCACCAGCGCCTTGACTCCGTCGAGGACGTAACCGCCCGGCGTACGCCGAGCGGTGGTACGCAGCGCGAACGGGTCGAACAGCGGCTGTGGCTCGAGCACCGCGAGCGCGGCCGCGGGAACGTCGTCGCCGACAAACGCGGGTAGGTAGGTCGCCTGCTGCGCCTCGTCACCCCAGAGCACAAGGGCATTGCTGACCGCGGCCGGCGCGAGGCAGGCGACCGCCAACCCCATGTCGCCGTGTGCGAGCGCCTCCGCGACGAGGACACCGGTGATAGTCGAGCGCTGCGAGCCCATCCCGCCGAGCGCCTCGGGCACGCCCACGAGGGTGACGCCCAACTCGGTGACCGAACGCTTGAGAATCACGTCCGGCGCCGCGCAGGCGTCATCGGCAGCGGCGGCCGCCGGCCGCAACTGCTCGGCCGCGAACTCCGCCGTCGCCGCCACGATCATCAGCTGCTCGTCGGTGGGGTTCAGGTCGAACAGGCCGCGCTCGCCCGAGTTGGCCAGCCGCTCCGGCTTGCCGCGCTGCGCCACGGACGCGAACGCCCGGTTGGCCTTGCCCAGGCTCTTGAAGCCAGTGCGGCTGGCCTCGTAGACGACCTTCTCTGCAGGCTTGCGCAGCCGCAGTCGGTCGACGACACCGGCGCTGGCCAGCTTGTTCAACGCGGCCAGCCCGGCGCCCATGACGTCGCGCCCGCGGTTGTTGCGCCCTGACATGAATTCTCCCGACGGTTCGTTGGGACACGCTGTTGCAGATATAAGTTACCCGCCAGTAGGCAATCTAACGCGCCGAACGTGATGCTGGCCGCACAACGGCGATCAGCCCAGGAACCCGGCGCGCCTGCGTATCGTTCACCCAGTAGATCGACCGTCCATACCGGGCGGACGCCCCAGCACGGGGCACAAGGCGACTCAGGAGGCTCGACCAAGATGGCCCAGAACCCCGTCATCAACAAGTTCGGTCAGGCAGCGGGTGGTAACCGACTGCCCACGCCATCGGCGGGCGACCTGCAGAGCATGTTCAACCAGCCCGCGTACGCCGGCCCGACCGGCTCCGGGCGCTACATGACGCTCGATGATGTGGTGCAGCGCACCGGCGCGATGCTGGGCGTGCTGCTTGTAGCGGGCGGTGCCGCGTGGGTGCTCACCCCAGCCCACTTGGCGCTGCCGGTGCTGCTCATCTCGCTCATGGGTGGCCTGGCCCTCGGCCTCTACATGTCGTTCTCGATGAAGGTCAACGCCGCCAACGCGCTGGTGTACTCGGTTTTCGAGGGCGTCCTGCTCGGCACGATCAGCAAGATCTTCAACGATCGCTACCCCGGAATCGTCATCCAGGCCATCACCGGGACCGTCATGGTTGCGGGCGGCATGCTCTTCGTCTACAAGATCGGCGCGATCCGGGTCACGCCGAAATTCACCCGCATCGTCGTCGGCGCCACCATCGGCGTGCTCGGGCTGATGGTCGTCAACCTGCTGGCCTACCTGGTCCACCCGGGCGGCCTCGGCCTGCGCGACGGCGGCACGCTCGCGATCGTCTTCAGCCTGGTGTGCATCGTCATCGCGTCGATGAATCTTGTCGTGGACTTCGACATGATCGAAAAGGGCATCCGGAACGGGGCCGATGAGAAGTTCGCCTGGTACGCATCGTTCGCGCTGATGGTCACACTCATCTGGCTCTACATCGAGATCCTGCGCCTGCTCAGTTACTTCGCCCGCAGGTAGCCCCGCCAGGCCCCGTGGGCGAGGGCAGACCTGGACTCTCGGGAGAGATCCCAGACCTACCCCCGCTGTGGCACGGCCGGCCATTCCCTCTCGGATGCCCGATCGCGCTCGACTAGTCAACGAACGGCGTCGCGACATAGTTGCGCGACCCGTCATTCCCCCGGGCTAGGACAGGCGCTCGATCACCATGGCCATGCCCTGACCGCCGCCGACGCACATCGTCTCCAGGCCGAACTGCTTGTCATGCGTCTGCAGCGAATTGATCAACGTCGCGGTGATGCGCGCACCGGTCATCCCGAACGGGTGCCCCACCGCGATCGCTCCACCGTTGACGTTGAGCTTGTCCATGTCGATGCCGAGTTCGCGCTGCGAGGGCAGCACCTGCGCCGCGAAGGCCTCGTTGATCTCGACCAGGTCGATGTCGCCGATGCTCATGTTGGCGTTGGCCAGCGCCTTCGTCGACGCCCCCACCGGGCCGAGCCCCATGATCTCGGGGGACAGGCCGGAGACGCCGGTCGCTACGATCCGGGCCAGCGGGGTGAGACCCAGTTCGGCCGCCTTGGTGTCGCTCATGATCACCAGGGCTGCGGCGCCGTCGTTGAGGGGGCAGCAGTTGCCGGCAGTGACCCGGCCGTCCGGGCGGAAGACCGGCTTGAGTCCGGAGACCGCCTCGTAGGTGACTCCGGCGCGAGGACCGTCGTCGCGCGCGACGACGCTGCCGTCGGGCAGGGTGACCGGGGTGATCTCGCGCGCCCAGAAGCCGCTGTTGATGGCCAGCTCGGCCAGGTTCTGCGAGCGCACCCCGAACTGGTCCATGTCCTCGCGGCTGACCTCCTTGAGCAGGGCCAGGTTCTCGGCGGTCTGCCCCATGGCGATGTACATGTCCGGCAGCAGGCCGTCGGCGCGCGGGTCGTGCCACTCGTCGGCACCCGACTCGGCCACCTTCGCGGTGCGGGCCTCGGCGTCTGCGTAACGCGGGTTGTGCGTGCTCGGCCAGCCATCGCTGCTGCCGCGCGCGAAACTCGACACCACCTCGACACCGGCTGAGACGAAGACGTCTCCCTCGCCGGCCTTGATCGCGTGAAAGGCCATGCGTGAGGTCTGCAGCGACGACGAGCAGTAGCGGTTGACCGTCGTACCGGGCAGGAAGTCGTAGCCGAGCGCGACCGCGGTGACCCGGGCGATGTTGAAGCCGCCCTCGCCGCCGGGTTGGCCGCAGCCCATCATCAGGTCGTCGATCTCGTGCGGGTCAAGCGAGGGCACCTTGTCGAGGGCGGCGCGCACCATCTGGGCGGCCAGGTCGTCGGGCCGGATGCTGGCCAGCGAGCCCTTGACCGCACGGCCGATCGGCGAGCGGACGGCGGACACGATCACGGCTTCGGTCATGCGAACTCCTCGTGGTGGGTTCGGACAGGCTCCCCGCCAGGGTGCCATTTTGCAGGTCGGTGTCAGCGCTCGGGTGCTGTGGTCATCGGCTCGGGTACCGGAACGGCCATCTCCGGCGACGCGGTCACGGGCTTGCGCGGCCGGCGGCGGCGAAGCTGTGCCCACGGCCCGCGCCGGCCCGACGACTCTCCGGCGACCTCGGTGCCGGCGACCTCGGTGCCGGGCCGGGCGGCAGCCTGGGCGGCGGCCCGGGCGACCGGTTTGGGCAGCCGGGTGGTGAAGGTGCTGGCCGATCGTGCCCGCGTGCCCAGGCCCAGCTCGTCCAGCGCGCTCGGCAGCAACGCATCAGCCGCGGCGGCGTACCCGGCGGCGCTCGGGTGGAAGCGGTCGTCACTGAACATGTCCACGCTCGACGCGAACAGCGGCCCGAGCAGGTCGCCGAGCGAGACAGTGCGCCCGCCGGCACCGACGACCGCGACGGTCTGGGCGGCGGCCAGCGAGCGCGCCAGCCGCCGCGCGTAGGCCCGCAGCGGCTGGGCCAGCGGCCGGATCGTGCCGAGGTCGGGGCAGGTGCCCACCACGACCTCGATGTCGCGCATCCGCAGCCGCCGGACCGCGGCCTCCAGGTGGCGCACCGACTCAGCCGGCTTGATCCGGTGGGTGACGTCGTTGGCGCCGATCATGATGACCGCGAGTTCCGGCCGGGCGTCACCGAGTTCGTCGACCTGGGCGGCGAGCCCCTGTGACTCCGCGCCGACCACGGCGACGTTCGTGATGTGGACCGGGCGCCGCGCGACGTCAGAGATCGCGATAGCGAGCTGGGCGGCCGGCGTGTCCCGATCGCGGTACACGCCGACGCCGGCCGCCGACGAGTCGCCGAGCATCGCGATCCGGATCGGCGCGGCGCTCACCCGGACGCCCACCGCGG
>JBDTXT010000198.1:0-5372 GCA_040006035.1 Pseudonocardiales bacterium
GGCGGTCGCCTTCCTGCAGGAGATGAACGCCACCGTCTACAAGCGGGTGCCCGGCGCAGTGACCATCGCCGAGGAGTCGACGTCCTGGCCGGGCGTCACCCGGCCTACCCACCTCGGCGGCCTGGGCTTCGGCTTCAAGTGGGACATGGGCTGGATGCACGACATGCTCAGCTACATCGGCCATGAGCCCGTCCACCGGCAATGGCACCACAACGAACTGACGTTTTCGATGATGTACGCCTACTCCGAGAACTTCGTGCTGCCGCTGTCGCATGACGAGGTGGTGCACGGCAAGGGCTCGCTGCTGAACAAGATCCCCGGTGACCGCTGGCAGCAGATGGCGACCCTGCGCACGCTCTATGCCTACATGTGGGCCCACCCGGGCAAGCAGTTGATCTTCATGGGGCAGGAGTTCGCGCAGGGCCATGAGTGGGCCGAGGAGCGCTCGCTGGACTGGTGGCTGCTCGAGGCACCCGATCACCGTGGCGTGGCCCGCCTGGTCACCGACCTCAACCGCGTCTACAGCGCAACGCCGGCCCTGTATACCCGCGACACGGTGCCAGAGGGGTTCCACTGGATCGACGCCAACGATGCGGCGGGCAACGTGTACTCGTTCCTGCGCTTCGACGCTGACAGCGGCGCGCTGGCCTGTATCGCCAACTTCTCGGCCGTCCCGCACGACAACTACCGGATCGGCCTGCCGAAGCCGGGGCGCTGGGACGAGGTCATCAACACCGACGCCGATCTCTACTTCGGCTCTGGCGTAGGCAACTTCGGCGGCATCGAGGCAGTGGCCAAACCGTGGCACGGCCAACCCGCGTCCGCGACCCTGCGGGTGCCACCGCTGGGCACCCTCTGGCTGCGCTACTCCCCCAGGTAGCCGCCGGAATGATGGCCGGGCAGGATGTGTTCAAGTCCCATACAGTTGAACTTGCAACTACATAGGAGGCTGACATGCCTGCCGTCACGGCTGACACCCTGACCCTGCCGCGCGTCCCCACGGCCACGCTGGGCGACACCGAGCGTCCGGTTCGCCAGATCGCCACCGGCCCCACGGGCTATGAGGGCGAGGGCTTCCCCGTTGTGCGGGCGTTCGCCGGCGTCTCGACCAGCGACCTGGACCCGTTCGTGCACATGGACCAGATGGGCGAGGTCGACTACGCGCCGGGCGAGCCCAAGGGCACCGCGTGGCACCCGCACCGCGGCTTCGAGACCGTCACTTACATGATTGACGGCACCTTCCAGCACCAGGACTCCCACGGCGGCGGCGGCGTGATCAACAACGGCGCGACGCAGTGGATGACTGCCGGCGCAGGCATCCTGCACATCGAGACCCCGCCCGAGGAGTTGGTGGTCTCGGGCGGCATCTTCCACGGCCTGCAGTTGTGGGTGAACCTGCCGGCCAAGGACAAGTTCGCGGCGCCCGCGTACCAGAGCATCGAAGGCGGTGACTCCACGCTGGTCGCCTCCGCCGACGGCGGCGCGCTCGTGCGCATCATCGCCGGTGCGATCGGCGGGCACGCCGGCCCTGGCTCGACGCACACCCCGATCACGATGGCGCACGTCACCGTGCAGCCGGGCGCGCAGATCTCGCTGCCCTGGCAGCCGGAGTACAACGCGCTGGTCTACATACTCTCCGGCCGCGGAAGTGTGGGCCCGGACGCTCGTCCCATCCGCGGCGGCCAGCTTGCAGTCTTCGGCCCCGGCGATCGCGTCACGCTCGCCGCGTCGCAGAGCCAGGACTCCAACCGGCCGGCGCTCGAGGCCATCCTGCTCGGCGGCCAGCCGATCCGCGAGCCGGTGGCTCACTACGGCCCGTTCGTCATGAACACCCGCGAGCAGCTGATCCAGGCCATCGAGGACTACCAGGCCGGCCGGCTCGGCGTCATTCCCGAAGGTGCTCTCATGCCGCACACCGGCAACTGAGCCAGCTATCCAGAGCCAGGCGGATGTCCTCGATCGCCTCCGGGCACGCAGCTCGGCCTGTGCTAGAAGAGCACGCGGGCGAGCTCACGTCGCGCCGGCGCGACGCGCGGATCGTCCGAACCCAGCAATTCGAAGTACTCGAGCAGTCGCTGACGGACCACATCGCGCTCGTCGGAGCCGGTGCGCGACAACAATGACAGCAGCCGGCTGAAGGCCAGGTCGATGTCGTTGCGCGCGAAGTCCACGTCGGCCGCGGCCAGCTGGGCTGCAATATCATCAGGCGCCTGATCAGCCCGAGCGGCCAGGGCCGGATCGATAGATTCCAGGCGCTCGAACAGGCGGACTTGGCGCAGTGCCGTCGCGACCTGTGAGTTCGCGGGCTCGGCGTCGAGGATCTCTTGGTAACGCTGCGCGGCCAATGCGTAGTCCCCCGCCTCCAGCGCGTCCTCGGCCGCGACGAGGCGGGGGTCCTCCGGCTCCTCCGGCACGTCGACCGGCTCCACCTCGTCGATCGGCGGCACGTCGCCACTAACGGCCAGCCCGGCCTCGCGGGCGGCGGCCAGCACCGCCACGACGAACTCGCGAAGCTCGTCGTCGGGCAGTATGCCCTGATAGCCCGGCAGGAGTTGTCCGTTGATCACGGCGAACACGGTCGGCACGGCCTGCACCTGCAGTGCCTGGGCAATGCGCGGGTTGACGTCTACGTCGATGCGGACCAGGACCCAGGATCCGTTGCTCTCGCGCGCCAGTCGCTCGAGCGTGGGCGAAAGCTGGTTGCCCGCGGTGCGCCCGGAGAACAGTTCGACGAGCACCGGGAGCTGGAACGAGCGGTCGAGAACCTCAGGCTGGAACGTCGCCTCGGTGACGTCGAGCACGTATTGACCGGCGTCGGGGGCCGGTGCCTCGGCGGCTCGAGCCGCTGCTTCGGCGCGGGCCTGAATGGCCGCAAGATCGACCGCGCCGGACATCGACGCGGCGAGCGCCGCACTGGGCGGGGCCGGCTTTCTCGGGGGACCAGGTTGCATGCCTCCAGCTTTCCAGACGTTGACAGTCGCCGCGCGGGCGGTGAGGGTCGGCGCGTGACAGTTCGAATCGATCGCGACGGCGCAGTGTGGACGGTTGTGCTCGACCGTCCCGAGGTCCGCAATGCCGTCGACGGTCCGACGGCCCAAGCGCTGGCTGACGCGTTGCGCCAGTTCGACGCGGATCCCACGGCCTCGGTGGCCGTTCTGTGGGGTGCGGGCGGCACGTTTTGCGCTGGCGCCGACCTGCACGCGATGTCCAACCCGTTGAACGCCGACGTGAGTGCGGATGCGCCGATGGGGCCGAGCCGGATGCCGCTGGGCAAGCCGGTGATCGCCGCTGTCAGCGGCTACGCGGTCGCGGGCGGGCTGGAGCTTGCGCTGTGGTGCGACCTGCGCGTCGTCGAGTCCGATGCCGTGCTCGGCGTCTTCTGCCGGCGTTGGGGCGTGCCGCTGATCGACGGCGGCACCGTGCGCCTGCCGCGCATCGTCGGCCTCGGCCGCGCCCTCGACCTGATCCTCACCGGACGTCCGATCGCCGCCGACGAGGCGCTCGCGATCGGGCTGGCCACCCGGGTCGTCGCGCCCGGCGAGGCGCGCGCCGCGGCCGAGGCGCTCGCGGCCCAACTCGCCGCCCTACCCCAGGCCTGCCTGCGCGCAGACCGCCGCTCGGTCTATGACGCGTTCGGCCTGGACGAACAGGCAGCGCTGGCCAGCGAGTTCGCCCACGGCAGCAGCGTCCTAGCCGAAGCAGCCGCCGGAGCGGCCCAGTTCTCCGCAGGCGCCGGCCGCCACGGCACCCCGGCCACCTGACCCCACCCGCGGACGTTCGTCGAGTGAAGGTGACCAACGCCGCGATGAGCGCTCGCGCGAAGAGCCCGCCGCCCGCGACGCGGGTCGCGCCGAAGGCGCGAATGGCGCGAGAGATCCCCCCGAGCCTGCGAGTGGGGGAGATCGAGCGACAACTCGGCGGATAAGTCAGTGCGGCTTAGAACCGCGCGGCCTCTCGGTACTCGCCCCACATGGGCTTGAAGGCGTTGCAGATCTCGCCGAGGGTGGCCTCAGCCCGAACCGCGTCGAGCATGGCCGGAATCGTGTTCTCGTCTGCCTCGGCTGCCGCGACCATGCGCGCGAGTGCCTCGTCGACCACGTCCTGCTCACGGGCGGCGCGCCGGTCGATGATCAGCGCCCGCTGCGCCAGTTCCACCTCGTGCGACACCCGCAGGATCTCCATCTGTTCGGTGACGTCACCGGTGAACACGTTGACGCCGACGACGCGCTTGTCGCCCTTCTCCAGGGCGACCTGGTACGCGAACGCGGAGTCGGCGATCTCGCCGATGAACCAGCCCTCCTCGATGCCGCGCAGCAGCCCGGACGTGATCGTCTCGTCGCCGCCGAACTCCTTGATCCGAGCGAAGATCTTCTCCGCCTCGGCCTCCATCTGATCGGTCAGCGCCTCGACGTACCAGGATCCGCCCAGCGGATCGGCCACATTGAGCACACCGGTTTCTTCGGCGATCACCTGCTGGGTGCGCAGCGCGATCTGCGCCGACTGGGCCGTCGGCAGGGCGAGCACCTCGTCGAGCGCGTTGGTGTGCAGCGAGTTGGTGCCGGCCAGGATCGCCGCCAGTGCCTCGACGGCCGTGCGGACGATGTTGTTGTCGGGCTGCTGCGCGGTGAGCGAGACGCCGGCCGTCTGAGTGTGGAACCGCAGCGACAACGCCTTCGTGGTCTTCGCCCCGTAGACGTCGCGCAGCCATCGGGCCCAGATGCGCCGGGCCGCCCGCAGCTTGGCGATCTCCTCGAAGAAATCGATGTGGGCGTCGAAGAAGAACGACAGGCCCGGCGCGAACTGCTCGATGTCCAGACCGCGGGACAGGCCGAGCTCGACGTAGCCGAACCCGTCGGCGAGGGTGAATGCGAGCTCCTGCACAGCCGTCGCCCCGGCTTCTCGGATGTGATAGCCCGACACCGACAGCGGCTTGTAGGCCGGGACCTCGGTCGCGACGTACTCCATCAGGTCACCGATCAACTTGAGGTGCCCCTGCGGCGGGTAGATCCACTCCTTCTGGGCGATGTACTCCTTGAAGATGTCGGTCTGCAGCGTGCCGTTCAGCTTGGTCGTGTCGGCACCCTGCCGCTCGGCCGCCACGACGTACATGCAGAACACCGGGACGGCCGGCCCGGAGATCGTCATCGAGGTGGTCGTGCCGGCGAGGTCGATACCGTCGAAAAGCACGTCCATGTCAGCCGCGGAGTCGATGGCCACCCCACAGTGGCCCACCTCGCCCAGAGCCCGCTCGTCGTCGGAGTCGCGGCCCATCAGCGTCGGCATGTCGAACGCGACCGACAGTCCGCCGCCGCCTTCAGCCAGGATCATCTTGTAGCGCTCGTTGGTCTGCCTGGCGTTGCCGAAGCCGGCGA
>JBDTXT010000199.1:0-5343 GCA_040006035.1 Pseudonocardiales bacterium
TGAGCTTGCGCAGCTTGGCCGTCATGGTCGTGCCGTAGGCGTAGGCCTTGTCCTTATGCACGATGGCCGAGAACGCGTCGACCGCCTCACCCTGTAGCAGGATGTCGACCTTGACCAGATCGGAGACCTGCTCGCCGGCGAGCTCGTAGTCGAGGCTGGCGTAACCGCGGGTGCGCGACTTCAACTGGTCGAAGAAGTCGAAGATGATCTCGGCCAGCGGCAGCGTGTAGCGCAGTTCCACCCGGGTGGGCGACAGGTAGTCCATGCCGCCGAGCGCGCCGCGCCGCTCCTGGCACAGCTCCATGATCGCGCCGATGTACTCGCTCGGCGCGATGATCATCGCCTTGACCACCGGCTCGTACGTCTCGGTGATCTTCATACCGGCCGGCCAGTCCGACGGGTTGGTGACG
Organism: Pseudonocardiales bacterium; assembly: GCA_040006035.1. Classification (GTDB taxonomy): domain Bacteria; phylum Actinomycetota; class Actinomycetes; order Mycobacteriales; family Jatrophihabitantaceae; genus QHCC01. The sequence goes on from JBDTXT010000199.1 coordinate 411, forward strand.
ATGTGCTCGCCATCGTCCTCGAGCACGACCCGGTAGACGACGTTCGGCGCGGTGCTGATCAGGTCAAGATCGAACTCGCGCTCGAGGCGGTCGCGGGTGATCTCCAGATGCAGCAGGCCAAGGTAGCCGCAGCGAAAGCCGAAGCCGAGCGCAGCGCTGGTCTCCGGCTCGTAGACGAGCGCGGCGTCGTTGAGTTGGAGCCGGTCGAGGGCGTCGCGCAGCAGCGGGTAATCCGAGCCGTCGAGCGGATATAGGCCGGAATACACCATCGGCTTCGGGTCGCGGTAGCCGCCGAGTGACAGCTTGGCCGGCTTGATCGCGTCGGTGACGGTGTCTCCGACACGAGACTGACGGACGTCCTTCACGCCGGTGATCAGGTAGCCGACCTCGCCGACCCCGAGGCCTTGGGTGGGCTTGGGCTCGGGCGAGATGACGCCGATCTCGAGCAGTTCGTGGGTCGCTCCGGTCGACATCATCTTGATCCGCTCGCGTGGGGTGAAGTGCCCGTCGATGACCCGGATGTAGGTGATGACGCCACGGTAGATGTCATAGACCGAGTCGAAGATCATGGCGCGGGGCGGGGCGTCCGCGACGCCGACCGGGGCGGGGATGTCGCGGCAGATGACGTCGAGCAGGTCCTCGACCCCCTCGCCCGTCTTCGCGCTGACCCGCAGCACGTCGTCGGGGTCGCAGCCGATGATGTGGGCGAGCTCGGCGGCGTAGAGATCCGGCTGCGCCGCGGGCAGGTCGATCTTGTTCAGGACCGGGATGATCTGCAGGTCGTTCTCGAGCGCCAGGTACAGGTTCGCCAGCGTCTGCGCCTCGATGCCCTGGGCCGCGTCGACGAGCAGGACGGCCCCCTCGCACGCGGCCAGGCTGCGGCTGACCTCGTAGGTGAAGTCGACGTGGCCGGGGGTGTCGATCATGTGCAGGACGTGCTCGACGCCGGTGTCGCGCGACGTCCAGGGCATCCGGATGCTCTGCGCCTTGATCGTGATGCCGCGCTCGCGCTCGATGTCCATCCGGTCGAGATACTGCGCCCGCATCTGCCGGCCGTCGACAACGCCCGTCGCCTGCAGCATGCGATCGGCCAGGGTCGACTTGCCGTGGTCGATGTGCGCGATGATGCAGAAGTTGCGGATACGGGCAGGGTCCGTATGGCCTGCAGGGATCAGCTGGGCGGTCACTGTCTCACTCTCTTTGGCGGTCCACCCATGGTCCCATGAGCGCGGCGACAACCCGATCGGCAAGGATATGGGCATGACCGACACGCGTGCAGCCACCGAATACCGCATCCCCGCCACTCAGCTCCGCATCGGAGATCTCGTCAACACCTCACCCGGCGAAGACGACTGGCAACGGGTCGTCGGCGTGTACCTGAAGGCGGCCGACGCCAAGAGCGACGAGGTACGCAACCTGGTCACGGCCCTGGGCGAACGCTACGTGGCCGTACAGCTCACCGACATCGCCCCGGTCGACTCGGGCGTGTATTTCTCCGATGGGCTGGCCATGATGTACGGCCTGGACGACGGCGCCGACCAGGATGTGACCGAGGTCATCAGCCAGGAGGACGGCGTCCGGACCTACCTCTACACCAAATTCGAACTGGTCAGCGTCCGGTCGGCGGCCAGCTGATCCGGGGCGGTCCAGCCCTGGGGAATTTGGGGCACTCGCTGGGCGCTGGTAGCCTTGCGTGGTTGTCTGCTCGCCGGTTCGCCGGCCCCTGGCGGACGTCCAGTCCATTCAAACTTGCGATCGTCGAGGGTTCTTCGTGGCAAACATCAAGTCGCAGATCAAGCGCATCCGTACCAATGAGGCTGCGCGCCAGCGCAACAAGCGCGTGAAGTCGGCACTGAAGACTGCCGTGCGCAGCTTCCGCGAGACCGCTGAGTCAGGCGACCGCGAGGCGGCCACCGTGGCCTTCACTGCCGCGTCGCGCCAGCTCGACAAGGCCGCCAGCAAGGGTGTCATCCACCCGAACCAGGCCGCCAACAAGAAGTCCGCCATGGCCCAGCGCGTCAACGCACTCTGAACTCAGAGCAGAAGCACCACGCTCAAGCCCGCGACCCGATCCAGGCGATCGGCGCGCGGGCTTTGTGCTGTCCGGGACCAGGCAGGTCTCAGCGCTGCGCGCGCGCCTCGGCCAGCTGGCGCACGGCCCGCTCGAGGGCATAGTTGGGGTCGGCGGCGGCACCCTTCACGTCGGCATTCAGATCCGCGACCAAGCCCAGCGCGCGGCGGACACCGGGTTCGGTCCAGCCCCGCGACTGCGCTTGGGCGCGCCTGACCTTCCACGGTTGCATCGCGAGCTTCTGCGCCAGCGTGTTCGGGTCGCCGCGGCCGGCGCTGGCCACCCGTGCGATGGTCCGGACCCCGTCGGCCAGCGCGTCAGCGATGACGACCTGCGGCACGCCGACGGACAGCGCAAAATGCAGCGCCTCCAGGGCCCCGGCGGAGTTGCCGACCATCGCGAGGTCAGAGACGGCGAAGCCGGTAACCTCGGCCCGGCCCCGGTGATAGGCCCGGACGAGGTCGACGTCGACCTGGCCACCGGAATCGCTGACCAGCTGGCCGGAGACTGCCGCCAACTCGCGTAGATCGCTGCCGACGGCGTCGACGAGCGCGGCAACGGCATCGGGCCCGATCGTCCCGCCGGCCCGGCGCACCTCGGCCCGCACGAACTGGATGCGTTCGTCAGGGCGTGTCAGTTTGGCGCAGCTGATCTCGAGCGCACCCGCCTTACGTGCGGCGTCGAGCAGTGCCTTGCCCTTGGCTCCCCCGAGGTGGTGCAGCACGATCGTGGTGTTTTCGGCCGGCGTCTCGACATACGGTCGCAGGATCGCTAGCGCGGCCACCTTGACGTCCTGCGTGGCTCGGATCACGACCAGCCGAGCGTCACCGAACAGGGACGGGCCGACCAGCTCATGCAGCTCGGGCCCGGCGATGTCTGCGCCGGCGGTCTCGGTCTCGGCCACCGTCGGATCCTGGCGGCGGGCGGCGGCGGAGATCGCGCTGATGGCGCGACCCACGAGTAACTCCTCGTCGCCGACCACCAGGATGACGCCCGGCAGTTCGGCGGGCAGGTCGTCGACGCTGACGGGGCGGGAGGGCATGCCCTCATCCTGGCATTGCCTGCGGACACGGCCGGCGTCAGCGCTGCGCCGGGGCCTGGCGAGCGCCCGCCTAGTGCGGTCACGGCTTCGGCCGCGGAGACCCCGAGCCCGACCGTGCTCGCTCTGGTGCCGCGCAGGACGGTCGAGATCGACCCGTCGCGTTGCACGACGGCGACGTCGCCGTCGCGGTCGGTGCGCCGGGTCGGCACCCCCAGCCGAGCCAGCTCACTCAGCAGCAGTGGGGACGGGTGCCCGTAGTCGTTGTGCAGCCCCACGCTGATGACTGCGACCTGGGCCCGGATTGCCGCGAGGAAGGCGGGGTCGGAGTAGGCCGATCCGTGGTGCGGCACCTTGAGGACGTCGGCCCGCAGGTCGATCCCGGAGCCCACCAGCGAACGCTGCGCATCGATTTCGGCGTCGCCGGGAAGCATGATCCGCTGCCCGCCGATCGTGGCTCGCAGGATCAGCGAGGAGTTGTTCGGGTCCGAGCGGGTGTTCCGGAATGCAACGGGCGGCGCGAGCACGTCGAGCCGGAGGCGGCCGACATCCAAGCCGCTCCCCGGCGCCGGGGTGCTGGTGTGCAGTCCATGAGCGCGGAGTGCGTCGCGGACGATCTGCACGCCCGACGGCGGTTCGGGCAGCGGTCCGGAAAGTACTCGGCCGACGCGGCGGCCGTGCAAGACACCGAGGATGCCGGCGACGTGATCGAGGTGATAGTGACTGAAGATCAACAACGGAATGTCGGTGATCGCCAAATCGTGCAGGCAGCGATCGACGGCCACCGGGTCTGGTCCGGCGTCGATCACGACCGCCGAGTGAGGCCCGGCGGCCAACACCAGCGCGTCGCCCTGCCCGACGTCGCAGGCGACGAAAATCCACCCAGGCGCGGGCCAGCCCGACGTGATCGAGCGGACCGGTATCAGAATCACGACCGCGGTCAGGGCGGCCGCGAGCAATGAGCGTCGCGGGCCCGCGCGCAGAGCGACGGCGAACACGCCGGCGCCAACTGCTGACAGCGCCAGACCGCCGGCTACGCCGCCGGGCCACGCCAGCGTGGCGCCGTGCAGGCTGCCGAAGAAGTTGGCATCCCACACCAGCCAGCGGCAGGGCCACGCGGCGAGTTCGGCGAGCAGTGCCGCTGGGGCCAGCCAGAGCGCTGACACGACGGCCGCGCCGAATCCGAGGATGGTCGCGATCGCGACGACCGGCTCGGCCAGCACGTTCGCCGGAATCGCTACCAGGCTGATGCGTCCGGAGATCGCCGCGATGATCGGGGCGGTGACCACGTGCGCGGCGGCAGCGACCGCCACCGCCTCGGCGATACCAACCGGCACCCTGAGGCGCCGCAGGGCGGCCGCCCAGGGCGGGGCGAGCACCAGCAGCGCCGCGGTGGCCAGCACGGACATGGCGAAGCCTGGGTTGCCGGCCAGTTCCGGATCCCAGAGCAGCAGCGCCAGCAGCGCGGCCGACAAGGCCGGGATCGCCTGCCGCGGCCGGCCGCTGGCCAGTGCGGCCAACGCGATGCTTGCCATCAAGGCCGCGCGGAGCACGCTCGGCGAGGGCCGCGCGACGGCGACGAAGACCACCAGCACCAGGGCTCCCGCTGCCGCGCAGATCCACGGACGCACGCCGAAGCGCCGCAACAGCAGCAACACCGAACCGATCAGGATGGAGCAGTTGGTGCCGCTCACGGCGACGAGGTGTGTCAGCCCGGCCAGGCGGAAGTGCTCCGCCAGCACCGGGTCGAGGCCCGCAGTGTCGCCGTCGACCAGGCCCGGCAGCAGGCCTCGGGTGTCTGGCGGCAGCCCCGAGGCAGCGCG
>JBDTXT010000200.1:0-5339 GCA_040006035.1 Pseudonocardiales bacterium
GATCTGGCGCTGCAGGCTGCCCGCCATGTCGTTGAAGGACTGACCGAGCCGGGCGATGTCGTCGGTGCCGCGCACCTTGATGCGCTGCGCGAGATCGCCGCCGGCGAGGCGGCCCGCGGTCTCGGCCGCCACCCGGACGGGCCGCACCACCAGTCGGGTTACCAGCAGCGCGATCCCCAGCACCAGCAGCACCAGCGCGAGCCCGGAGATCAGCACGGTGCGCTGGATCAGGGCGATCGTCTGCTGTTCGGCGGTGAGCGGGAAGAGGTAGTACAGCTCGAACTGCCCCGTTCGCGCTCGCACCGGCTGCCCGACGATGAGGCCGCGCACCAGCGTGCTACTGCCCGGCGTTTCGCGCACCGGCGCGTACTGGACGGCCAGCTTCCTGTCCTGGACGGTCCGACGCAGTGACGCGGGAATCTGCGAAGCCGGTGCGCCGACGTTGCTCACCGACGTCGACTCGATCACGATGCTGAACAGGCCGGCGCTGCCGCCGCTCGCCGTGAGGTTTGCGGTGATCTGCCGTTGGGCGTCGACGACGTCGCCGATGGCACTGGCGTCGACGGTGGCGAGCACGGCCCGGGCTGAAGGCTCGCCGATCTGAGCCTGCCCGATCGCGGCATCCTTCTTAGCCCGCAGGATGCCGCTGGCGACCTGGTCGACCAGCAGGATTCCGATGACGAGGACGACGACGCCGGCGATCAGGACGGTGGTGGTGCCGACCCGCAACTGCAGGGAATGCCGCCACGAGTAGGTCGCGGTCCGCACCGCCGCCCGGACCTGCTCGTCGACCCGGCGGTGGGTGCCGTGCAGCCGGTCGCGCGCCACGGGCGACTTGGCGGCGCTCGGGGTCTGGCTCACGGGGGCCCGGCTTTGTACCCGACCCCCCGAACCGTCAGAACCACCTCGGGCCGCTCGGGGTCTCGCTCGACCTTGGATCGCAACCGCTGCACATGGACGTTAACGAGCCGCGTGTCGGCCGCGTGCCGGTAGCCCCAGACCTGCTCGAGCAGGACTTCGCGGGTGAACACCTGGCGCGGCTTGCGGGCCAGCGCCACGAGCAGGTCGAATTCCAGCGGGGTCAGCGCGATCTGGTTGCCCTCGCGCACCACCTGATGCGCCGGCACGTCGATCTCGACGATCGAGTCCGGCGGCCCGATCGTGAGCGTCTCGCTGGCGAGGTCCTCGTGCTGGCGCAACCGGGCGCGCATCCGGGCCACGAGCTCCTTGGGTTTGAACGGCTTGACGACATAGTCGTCAGCTCCGGATTCCAGGCCGAGCACGATGTCGACGGTGTCGCTCTTGGCCGTCAGCATGATGATGGGGGTGCCGCTCTCGGCACGGATCGCCCGGCACACGTCGATGCCCGACATCCCCGGCAGCATCAGGTCGAGCAGCACGACGTCGGGTTTCGTCTCGTGGAACGCGTGCAGCGCCCGGCTGCCATCGGACACAAAGGCCGGTTCGAAGCCGTCGGTGCGCAGCACGATGCCGAGCATTTCGGCCAGGGCAAAGTCATCATCGACGACGAGCACGCGTGGTTTCACCCGCACATCGTGACATCTCCACCCCAATTGGCGGCATGCGGCGCGGCAACGTGCTGCAAGATGATCGTCAGCCGGACGGGTGAGCCAGGATGCAGCGGAGGTGATTGTGACCCAGCCACGCCAGGGATGCGTCCCGCTGCGCCCGCTGGGCGTGGCCGACATCCTCGACGGCAGCTTCCGCGCGCTGCGCCGCAATCCCCGGGCGATCTTCGGCCCCGCGGCCGTCATTGCCGTGGTCCAGGTGGCCCTCATCTCCGGCCTGCAACTGGCCGCATCCCAGTTCCTGTCTGTGGTGCAACTCCAACTGCTCGGCACCCTGGTGATCAGCGCGGTGCTCGGCACGGCGCTCAGTGGCTTCATCGCCGTCGTCGTCACCCAGGACGTCCTCGGGGTGAAGGTCACCGCGCGCGAGGTGCTGGCTAGGCTTCGCGGCCGAATCCTGGCCCTGTTCGGGCTGGCGGTGGTCATCACCGTGCTCGAAGGCCTGGGTTTGCTCGCCTTCTTGGTGGTGGGCGTCTGGCTGTGGGGGATGTGGGCGGTGGCGGTACCCGCGATGGTGGTGGAGCGCACCACCATCCGCGGCGCCCTGAGCCGGTCCAGGCAACTCACCGCCGGCTTGTTCTGGCGGGTATGGGGTATCCGGGCGCTCGGTTACCTGCTCGTCAGCGTGCTCAACCTGATCGTCTCGATCCCGTTCCTGGCACTGGCCTCGGCCGTGACCAGTTCCAGCTTCCTGCCCGATGCGAACTCAGGGTCCTCGGTCGTTTACACGCTCATCATCGCGGTGGGGTCGGTGCTGTCGACGACGCTGACCGCCCCGATCCGGGCCGGCATCGACGCGCTGCTCTACGTCGACCTGCGGACGCGGCGCGAGGGCCTCGACATCGTGCTGCAGCAGGCGACACGCGCACAGCAGCAGGTCGCACCGGTGGTCTCGGCTCAGGCCCGGTCGGCGTTCTGACGTGGTCGACCCAATCGGTGCGGACGAGGCGCAGCGCGCGGCTGAGGCAGAGTTGCACAAGGCGGAGTACCACCGCGACGACCCGGATCTGCTGCAGCGGTTCCTGAACTGGCTCGTACGTCGCTTCACCTCGTTGTTCGACGGGTCTGTCGGCGGCAGTGCCACGATCGTGTTGCTCGTGCTACTGCTGGCCGCGGTGATCTTCGCCGTGGTCAGGGCCGGCCCGCCACGCCGGACGCCCAAGCGGGCGGCTGACGGCGACGAGGACCCGTTGCGGCCGCTGGCCGCCCGCGACCACCGTCGGCTCGCGGCCGAACTCGCCGCGGCGGGCAAGCGGGCCGAGGCGATGCGCGAGTGGCTGCGCGCGGCAGTGCAGACGATCGAGGACCGCGGTGTGTTGATGCCCGAGCCCGGACGCACCGGTGCCGCCACCGCCCGCCAGGCCGGGCCGCTGCTGCCGTCGGCTGCGGCCGACCTGCGCGCGGCGACTCATGCTTTCGACGAGGTCTGGTTCGGCGGCCGGGGCGCCCGCGACGACGACGTCGCCGTGGCGCAGGCTGCGGCCGACGCCGTGCTCGCGGCGCGGATCGAGCGCGTCGCTGCCGGCCCGAACGAATACGCCTTGCCATGGTGATCACGCCACCCGGCCCGGCCGTCAGCGCGGACAGGTTGGCGCGCCCACTGTGGAACCGGCTGAGGCTATGGCTGGTCTTCGTTGTGGTCGTCGCTCTCGGCGCGGTGCTCATCGCGTCGCTGTCAAGCCAGCCGGGACGGCCCCTCGACCCGAACTCGGCCCACCAGAACGGCAGCAAGGCCCTGGCGGTGCTGCTGCGCGATCGTGGCATCGAGGTGATCCGGACGACCAGCCTGGTGACGGCGGCGCAGTCCGATGCCGGAACGACCGTTCTCGTCGCGTCACCGACGTCATACTCCACGGATCAACTGACCGAGCTCGGGCGCAGCCCGGCCCGACTGCTGCTGCTCCGTCCGTCCAATGGGGTGCTGGGCGCCCTGGGCAGCGGTGTGCAGAGCGCGAGCGTGGTGTCCGGGCCGACACCCCCGGGCTGCTCCGACGCCGGGGCCGTCGCGGCGGGGACGGTCAAGCTGCCCGACTCCACGAGCACGTTCAGCAGTGACAGCGGCAGTACCTGCTACGACGGCGCCGTAGTGATCGGGGCGCGGGTGGTGGTGCTCGGCTCGGAACGGCTGGTGCGCAACGACACCGTGGACGACGACGGCGTCGCGGCCCTGGACATCAACGCGATCTCCGACGACGGCGCGGTGCGAAGGCTGGTGTGGCTGCTGCCGGGCACCGAGGCGGCCGGCCCCGGCGCCCCGACGATCTGGCAGCTGTTCCCCGACGGCGCCCACCGTGCCTTCGGGTGGCTGCTGGTGCTCGCGTTGCTGCTCGTGTTGTGGCGTGGCCGGCGGCTGGGGCCGGCCGTCACCGAGCCACTGCCGGTGGTGGTACGCGCGGCCGAGGTGGTGGAGGGGCACGGGCGGCTCTACCGCCGGGCGGGGGCACGCGACCGCGCCGCGGCAGCACTGCGCGCGGCTACGCTGACCCGACTCGCGGGCCACGCCGGGCTGCCGCGCGGCGCGACGCTGCCCGATGTCGTGAGCTCGGCCGCCACGACGACCAGGCGGCCGGGTAACGACGTGGGCTATCTGCTCGCCGGGCCGGTCCCGGCCGACGACGCGGGGCTGCTGCGGCTCGCGGTCGCGCTCGACGAACTGGAAGCGGCGGCCGGCGTGCCGCCCCGATCGAGAGGACCTCGCTTGTGACCGACCCGAAGGAGGCCGCCCGCGAGGGACTGCGCCGACTGCGCACCGAGGTGGGCAAGGCCGTGATCGGCCAGGATCCGGCGGTGACCGGCGTCCTCATCGGGCTACTGTGCCGCGGGCACGTCCTCGTTGAGGGGGTGCCCGGCGTAGCCAAGACGCTGCTGGTGCGCACCCTGGCCGCGGCCCTGGACCTGAAGACGACCCGCATCCAGTTCACGGCCGACCTGATGCCCGGCGATGTCACGGGCTCGTTGATCTATGACACCTCGACCGGGCGCTTCGAGTTCCGCCAGGGACCGGTGTTCACCAACCTGCTGCTCGCGGACGAGATCAACCGCACCCCACCCAAGACGCAGTCCGCGTTGCTTGAGGCAATGGAGGAACGCCAGGTCTCCGTCGACGGGACGCCACGGCCGCTGCCCGACCCGTTCTGCGTGATCGCGACCCAGAACCCGGTGGAGTACGAGGGCACCTACCCGCTGCCCGAGGCGCAGCTGGACCGGTTCCTGGTCAAGGTCACCATGCCGCTGCCCGACCGCGACACCGAGATCCGGATCGTGGCCGCGCACGCCGCCGGTTTCGACCCCCGCGACCTCGGGGCGGCCGGCGTGTCGGCCGTGACCTCGGCCGCGGACCTGAAGGCGGCCGCTGACGCGGTGCGGGCCGTGCACATCGACCCCGCCGTGCTCGCCTACATCGTCGAGTTGGTGCGCGCGACCCGCGCCGCTCCCTCGGCCGCGCTGGGCGTCTCACCGCGCGGTGCGACGGCCCTGCTCGGCACGTCGCGAGCGTGGGCCTGGCTGTCCGGACGGGAGTTCGTGACGCCCGATGACGTGCAGGCGCTGGCCCGGCCGACGTTCCGGCACCGCATCCAGCTACGACCCGAGGCTGAGTTGGAGGGCGTCACCGTCGACAGCATCCTCGACTCGGTCCTGTCGTCAGTTCCGGTGCCGCGGTGACCAGTGCCCCGTGATGGAAGTATGTTCACCGCCCGCGGCGCCCAGGCGGCGCCTCGCCGCGTTGTCGTCGTCGGCCATACAACAGCG
>JBDTXT010000201.1:0-5326 GCA_040006035.1 Pseudonocardiales bacterium
CGTCGTGCCGCCGGATCAGGCGGCCCAGGTGGGCACCGTCATGCTCGCCGAGTCCCGGCGATTGGGGCGGCTGGTCGCGGACCTGCTCGACCTGGCGCGCCTCGACGCGCAGGACTTCCGCCTCGAGTTCGCCTCCGTCGATCTGGGTGACGTCGCCCGTGCCGCCGCGCAGGTGTGGGCGGCGCGCTGCGCGGCCTCCGGCGTCTCGTTCGCTCTCGAGGCGCCCGCCGAGCCCCTGATCGTGAACACCGACGGCGCCCGGGTGCGGCAGGTGCTCGACGGCCTGCTCGACAACGCGCTGCGGGTGACGCCGGACGGGCGTCCGATCGTGCTTGCGGTGCGGGCCGAACGTCGCGGGATGGTGGTCGAGGTCCGCGACGGTGGGCCCGGGCTGACCGAGGCCGACCTGGCGGTGGCCTTCGAGCGATCCGTGCTGCACGAGCGCTACCGCGGTGTGCGTCAGGTGGGGACGGGATTGGGCCTGGCGATCGTGGGCCGGCTGGTGTCGCGGTTGGGCGGGAACGCCGAAGCGGGCCACGCCCCGGAGGGCGGAGCCCGCTTCACTGTGTGGCTGCCGCGCGGCTGAGTGCGGCTGTTACTTGCCGGCGTCGAGGATTCCCTTGGCGGTCAGGGCGGTGGTGCCGGTGCCGACGACAAGTGCCTTATCACCGGTGTGCACCTGGGCGACCGTGGACTTCGCGCTCTTGCCGTTGGTGCGCACGCGGACCTTGGTGTCGCCGTTCACGGTGAAGGTCTCGCTCTTCTTGTCCTCGGCCAGGACGGTGATCGAGGTGGCCGACACTGCGGTGACGGTGCCACGGATCGCATCGTGTGTGACGAACTTGCCGTCCTTGCCCTTGGTCACCCACTGGGCGTGCAAGGCTTGTCGCAGCCCCTTGCCGGGGCGGTCCTTGGCGCCGTGGTCCTTCGCCGTCGACGAGGACGGCGAGCCTGGCTTGCTCGACGAGCCGGAGGTGGCCACGGCGGCTGTGCCGATTCCGGCCACGGCGGCGCAGACGCCGCCGGCAATAGCTATCTTCTTCCACATGGTGCTCTCCGGGTGCTCGAAGGAACGTGTCGCCGTCAGCCTGCCGGGCGAACATAGCCCGGACGGCTAAGGAATTGTCAGGATCGTGTTCGGGTTTCCAGAGGTTCCCTAGCGCCGCTAGTCCTCGATAGCCTGGAGGCCGAGGTGAAGAAGCCCAGCCCGTGCTCATTTCTCGCTCGCGTCGTCCGGGGTGGTCAGGGGTTCCAGGATGGCCTCGACTTCGTCGTGCCTTGGACTCGCCCCGACGTTCTCATGTTCGTGTCGGCACCAGCCCAGCGGCGGGCTTCCGTAGTTGGTGTCACGCAAGTTGGGGTCGGCGCCGCGGGCGAGCAGGTGTCGCACGCTCTTCGTGCGACCGTAGTACGCGGCCTCGTGCAGGGCGGTGGAGCCGCCCTCGTCCACGCCGTCGACGGGGGTGCCGACCCCGAGCAGCGCGTCGATCACGTCCAGTCGTTCGTGGCCGGCGGCGAGGCGCAGGGCGGCCACCCGTTCCGGTTGCGTCGTGGCAACGTCGAGGAACCCGCCGACATCGCCGGCCGCGGCCGCCTCGGCGAGCGTGCCGACCGGCGCGCCAGCGCCCACCAAAGTGTCGACCACGTGGGTCATGCCGAACACTGCCGCATGCATCAATGGCGTACCTCCCGGAACGCCGCCGGCGCTACGGGCCGCGGTCGCATCCATCCGTGCTCCCGCGTCAATCAGAATCTTCGCCACTTCGGCGTCGCCGTAGCTGGCTGCGGTCATCAGCGGTGTCTCGGCAGCGCCCGGGGCACCCTCGACCGGCGCACCCGCCGCGATCAGCGCACGAGTCATCTCGCCCACGGCGGGTAGATCGCGGGGCAGGCCGAGCCGGCCGGAGTCGAAACGCAGCATGGCCAGATAGCCGAGCGGGTCAGCGCCCTTGCGGTGATCGCACCAGTGCTCCATCCGAACCGTGGCCAACTCCGGATGGTCGGACAGCAATCCGCGCAGGGCAGCGACGTCTCCGCGGTCGAAAATCTGCCGCCGCTCGACCTCGGTCTTCAGCCGGATCCAGCTCGGGAATCCGTACTCGCGGGCCAGCGCGAGCTGGGCCGAGGCGAGGATGTCGCGATCGGACGCCGCCCGGATCCGCTTGATGGCCGCGGTGTCGCCCGCTTTGGCTGCGCGCAGCAGCTCTTTGGCCTGACGGCGCAGCTGGTCGAGGTCAGGGCGTTCGGGCAGGTCGGGCATGGCGTCTCCTCTGTCGGCCAGCAGTCCGCGAGCCAGGCCCAAAGGAGAGAGTCGAGTGGTGTGGCCGTAGCTGTGCAGAGGTGGACGCTGTCCTGCCCGCGGACCCGGGGGCGCCCTCCGGCGCCTGCGCTGACCCTAACCCGCTGGCCCAGGCCCGGCCACCCCTGCCAACCCGGCTGGTAGGACTGAATGGTGATGAACACCAGGCCGGAGCTGACCGGCAACTTCGGGATGATCGCGTCGACCCACTGGCTGGCCTCCGCGGCGGGGATGAGCGTGCTGGAGCGGGGTGGCAATGGCTTCGACGCAGCGGTCGCGGCCGGTTTCGTCCTGCAGATCGTCGAGCCGCACCTGAACGGACCGGGCGGTGACCTGCCCGCGATCATCTGGAGTGCGGCGGAGCGGCGCGCACATGTCGTGTGCGGCCAGGGGGTCGCGCCGGCCGCGGCGACGCGGGAGCGCTTCGGCGAACTGGGCCTGTCGCTCGTACCGGGCAGCGGCCTGCTCGCGGCCGTCGTCCCGGGTGCGTTCGGTGCCTGGACGACGATGCTCGAACGGTGGGGGACGTGGGAGCTGGTCGACGTGCTGGGCTACGCACTGCACTACGCCGATACCGGCTTCCCGATCCTGCCGTCGATCAGCCGCACGATCGCGACGGTGGCCGAGCTGTTCACCGAACACTGGGCGCCGTCCGCGCAGACCTGGCTGGTGGGCGGCGCGGCTGCGCAGCCCGGCACGCGGTGGCGCTCGCCGGTAGTGGCGGCGACGTACCGACGTCTTCTGGCCGAGGCGGTCGGCGCCAGCCGAGAGCAGCGGATCGCCGCCGCGCGAGATGCCTGGTACTCGGGATTCGTGGCCGCGCAGATTGATTCGTTCTGCCGCACGCCGTGGCGCGACACGTCCGGCCGCGATCACGCCGGGCTGCTGTGTGCCGACGATCTGGCGCGGTGGCGGGTCGGCATCGAGGATCCGGTAGGTGTCGACTACGCAGGGCGTTACGAGGTGCTCAAGACCGGGCCCTGGGGCCAGGGTCCGGTCCTAGGCCAGCAGCTTCGGCTGTTGGAAGCCCTTGAACTGCAAAGGGAAAGTCCGCGCTCGGCACAGTGGATCCATCTCATCGCCGAGGCGGCGAAGCTCGCCTTCGCTGACCGCGAGGCCTGGTACGGCGATGATCCGGACGTCCCGCTGGCGGCGCTTCATTCGCGCGAGTACGCGGCCGAGCGCGCCGCTCTCGTGGCAGCGCAAGCCAGCCTCGAGTTGCGCCCGGGATCCCCGGACGGCCGCACACCGCGGCTAGCTGTCCTGCCCGAGGCGCTTGCCGGCGCGGCCGGCGCGGGTGAGCCCACGATGGGCCGGCAGCCCCCCGCACTTGCCGGCGACTCGCGTGACGACGTCGCCGTACGCGGCGACACCTGCCACGTGGACGTCGTCGACCAGTGGGGCAACTTCGTGTCGGCCACGCCCAGCGGCGGGTGGCTGCACAGCTCGCCTGTTATCCCGTCGCTCGGCTTCCCGCTGGGCACCCGTGCCCAGATGTTCTACCTCGAGCCTGGGCTGCCGAACTCACTGCAGCCGGGCAGACGACCGCGCACCACGTTGTCGCCGTCGCTCGCGCTGCGCGACGGTGTGCCGTGGTTGGCGTTCGGTACTCCCGGCGGTGATCAGCAGGACCAGTGGCAGCTGGCGTTCTTCGCCGACCTGGTGCATTCCGGCGCCGACCTGCAGGCGGCGATCGATGCGCCGATGTTTCACACCAACCACTTCCCGTCCTCGTTCTATCCGCGCGACGCGCACCCCGGTGAACTGCAGGTGGAGGACCGTGTCGACCCTGCGGTGATCGACGAGCTACGCCGGCGCGGGCATCAGGTCGTGCTGCCCGGGCCGTGGTCGCTGGGGCGGCTGTGCGTGGTCGCCCGCGACGGCGACGTGCTCAAGGCCGCCGCCAATCCCCGTGGCATGCAGGGCTACGCGGCTGGCCGCTGAACAATCTCCGGGGGACTGTGACCCCCTCCGGGCGTGTTAATACCGTGTTAATGTCGCCTCTCATGACGTGCTCCCAGGCCTCCGGCTCGACGGCAATTGATCAAGTTCTAGGCGGGGGCCATCGGTCTGGGCTGCTCGCGCGCTGCCCAAGGCTCTCGGCCAGGAACGCGAACAGCTCCATGACGGTGACACCTGGGTCGGAGTCGGTGTGCTCGGTCCATCCGTCGATGAACTCGATGACGCGTCGCCAGGCGGCACATTCGACCAGCACGCGCGCCGGGTCGTGACGCGCGACGTGGCGCCCGACGTAGTGGTTGGTGCTGTCGCCGACCGAGGTGATGAGCGCTCGGTTCCTGTGGTGCACCTGCCAGCCGTCGCCGGTCTCCTCGTAGTGCCATCGCAGGGCCGACTCGGCGATGGCCTGGCGAGCGATCGTCTCGTCCTCGGCCAGGTGCTCGAGGAGTTGCTCGGCGAGCTCGCTGGACATGCCGCCTCCCGCGGGTCGAACAGGTAGGGCTTGATCAAGGTAGCGATCCGGAACGCGCGGTCGCCAGGTGCGGCGGCAAGCGCTACCTAGACGATCAGCGAGGTCGATCATCACGGTACGAGGTCCAGGTCTACGACGACCGGGGCGTGGTCTGAAGGCAGCGTTCCCTTGCGCGCTTCGCGGTCGACGTAAGCGTCCTTCACCGCGGCGGCGAAGGCTTCGTTCGCATAGACCAGGTCGATTCGCATGCCGCGGTTCTTGGGGAAGCACAGCTGACGGTAGTCCCAATAGGTGAACGGCACGTCGTACTTCAGCGGTCGCGGCACGACGTCACTCAGACCGGCCATGCGCAACGCCGCCAGCGCGCCACGTTCCGGCCCGGTGACGTGCGTGCTGTCGACGAACCGGCTGATGTCCCACACGTCGGCGTCGGTCGGCGC
The DNA here is from genome assembly GCA_040006035.1 of Pseudonocardiales bacterium. Lineage (GTDB taxonomy): Bacteria > Actinomycetota > Actinomycetes > Mycobacteriales > Jatrophihabitantaceae > QHCC01. The sequence continues at coordinate 5,171 of JBDTXT010000201.1, forward strand.
GATGTTGAAGTCGCCGAGCAACGCGAACGGCCGCAGCGCGGCCAGCTCCTCGACGGCCGTGGCCCGCAGCGCGGCCAGCCAGCGCAGCTTGTAGTCGTAGTGCGGATGCCCGACCTCGCGGCCGTTGGGCACGTACACCGACCAGACCCGGACGCC
>JBDTXT010000202.1:0-5321 GCA_040006035.1 Pseudonocardiales bacterium
GGATGGCGCACTGCCACATCGCTGAACACAACCAGAGCGGAATGATGTTCAGCTTTCCCGTCAGCGAACCAGCCTCTGCGCAGGCCACGACGGTCGAATAGGCGGACGACGCCATGAAGCGAGTGGCTCTCGACCGATGGATCCGACCTCGGCGAACGCCACTGCGGAGACGATGAAGCGTCCACGTCTCGAACATCCTGCGCAAGCTCGGCGTGAACAGCCGCGTCGACGCAGGTGACAGACCATGAACACCTGCTGGTGCACGGGGTGTCAGATGATGATGGCGAGCTTGCCCTGAACTTTGCCGGCCACGAGTTGCCGCATCGCATCGGCTGCCTTCTCAAGTGGGTACTCGCGGTCGACACTGGGCGTCAACGTGCCGACTTCGATGAACTCGGCCAGCCGTTCCAGGTCCAAGTAATTCTCCTTGGGGACGAGCATGGTGAGCCGTTGCGATACAAACGGCGAGAGCATCAGGGCTCGGACTTGCCGGCCCATTCCGGTCAGCTTGCCGCCTTGCTCTCCGCCGACGATGACAAGGATGCCCTTGGGGGTCAAGGCGCGGCGCAGCCGGGACAGCGACGAACTCCCTCCGATGTCGAGGACCAAGTCGTAGAGCTGGGTGCCGTCGGCGAAATCGTCTTGGGTGTAGTCGATTACTCGATCGGCGCCGAGCGTGCGCACCAGGTCGATCTTGGCAGTGCTGCACACTCCGGTGACCTTGGCCCCGAATGCCTTGGCGAGTTGCACTGCGTAGGACCCGACGCCCCCGGACGCACCGACGATCAGCACGCTCTGACCTTTCTGCAGGCGCCCGGCATCGCGCAGGGCGTGAATGGCGGTGAGTCCCGATATCGGGACGACGGCGGCCTGCTGGGTCGTCACGTTCGCAGGAGCATGGGCGACCTTGTCCTCGCGTGCGGCCGCGTACTCACTGAAAGAGCCGTTGCCGATGCCGAACACGGCGTCGCCTACCGCGAACCTGGTCACCGATGAACCGACGGCCACGACCGTGCCGGCAAGGTCGCGCCCAGGCACCGGGTTCTTCGGTTTGCGGATCCCAAAGGCGAGGCGCCCGAGGTAGGGGAGGCCTGTCATGAGATGCCACGTGCCTCGGTCGAGGCCGGCCGCCGCGATCTTCACGAGGACTTCCTTGTCGGCGATCTCCGGTACGGCGATCTCTCCGGCGCGCCACTGGTCGGCGCTGCCGTATGAGTCCTGCAAGATGGCCCGCATCGTGTCGGGTGCTGCTGTTGTCATGTCCTGAACCCTTCGGTTGGTTGCGGAGCCGCTCGGCCCTGGCCGTCGAGCCGGATGTCATGGCTGGTGTTGTCGACGGGGACGAAGGTGCCCACGGGGGCAGTGATTTGATCCGCCCTCGGTCTGATGGAGACTCTATGTCACAGCCCCAGAACGTCCGACGTAGACAACCCAGACCATCGCACACAAGTGCCGATATCCCGAGCGCGTTGTCGATATGGACCTTTGACCTGCAGATCTGCGTTGAGGACACGTCATCGACGCAAGCTTCGGCACACGTGTGCGGCGGTGGTGAGCAGTGACGGGACAGCAGATCGTTCCGAGGAGAACCCAAGGGTGTCTGGGCAAATCTTGGGCCAGTCCTGTCACGGCGCTCTTCAGCGCGGCAGAGCCCGGAATGTCTCTCGGGCGCCAGCGCGTTTGAAACATTGCCGAGGTGCTTCTGGTGTGTGTGGGGGGTTAGGCGTCGGCGCCGTTCCTGGCCGTGCGGCGTCTGGGCTCGGTGCCAACGCTGGGTGGCATCGCCGTGTCGGTCGGTTCGGTGGCCATCATCTACGCGCCGATCGCCTGGCTCGCTCGGCCTGAGCATGCACCTCCGGCGAAGACATTGTGGGCCGTGCTGGGCACTCGCGGTGATCTGCACGGGTATCGCGTTCGTCGTGCTCTTCGCGCTCATCAAGGCGGTCGGACCAGATCGGGCAACCCTGATCACCTTCATCAATCCGGGCCGTCGGCGGGCGTCGACTTCAGGTGCCGGGGCCGGCTGTGATTTCGACGAGTTCGCGCTGAGTGACGGTGAGCAGTTGCGGGGCGCCAGAGCGGATGACGAGATTTTCTTCAGCGACGAACGTGCCGAGCTGCTGATCGACCCAACCCGGCTCGATGGTGATCGCCATCCCTTCTCGCAAGACGGTCGTGTCATAGCGAGCGATGTGAGGTGGCTCCGTGCTCATCAAGCCGATGCCGTGACCGGCTCTTCCCGCGGCGAACGTGAAGTGGAGACCGCGCTCGGCAGCGTCGGCCTCCAGCCCTGCGACGATGTCGGGGGGCGTCTGCCCCGGAAGGCATCGCTGCACTGCTGACCACGTGACGTCGCGAATTGCGTTCCAGCTGTCACGCTGTCCGTCGCTGGCGCGCCCGATAACTGCTGCGCGGCAGTGATCCGTCCAGTACCCTCCGTGGACGACGCCGAGATCAACCCACAGCATGTCCCCGGGCTCGAGGGCTCGGTCGCGCGGGTGCCCGGCAGTCCGATCGTACGATCCTGCTCCGGACGTGACGACGAAGAAGCCGACCCGGCCACCCTCCGCTGCAATCTTCTGCCCGAGCGCAGCAGCGACGTCCAGCTCGGTCATCCCTATCCGCAGATTCGCATAGGTCTCTTCGAATGCAACCGCCGCGATCCGCCCAGATTCAACCAGCAGCGCGATCTCCGCTTCGGACTTGATCAGGCGGAGATCCCACAAGATGTCGCCGACGTCCGTTATCGGCGATGGCCGCAGCGCGTGGCGCACCTCATCGAACTCGTTGCCGGTCAAGCCGATGCGATGTTCGGCGCCCAGCTCCATGCCCACTCCGGCGTCCCTGATGCCCAGTGCAGCTGCGATCGAAGCCACCTGCGCGACCGGCGCGAATGACAGGTCGTCGTAGCTGCGGACATCATCGAACCAACAGTCTCTGCGGGCGTCGGCCTCCGGGAACGCGTGAACCAGCAACACTGGTGCACCCACGGTGGGGATGAAAGCGAACACCGAGCGGCAGTACGTGGACCCCGGGGCGAAGCTGTGGTAACCGGTGAAGTAGCTGAAGTTGGCTTCACTGGTGAGGATCGCCCCACCGAGCCCGCGGTCGGACAGACGCGTCTGGAACCGGCTGACGCGAGCCTCGTACTCGGCAGCGGGAAATCCGGGCCTCAGCATGGCGGGCCGAAGCAGGCGACGGGAACGACGGGCATCGCAGCAGCGTACGCAATCGACGCTTCATCGATGTCGTGCGACCGGCTGGCCAGCCATACGACTCCCCGTTTCAGGTGCGAGGAGTACGGCGTGACGGCGGAGGTCTCACCAGCGCCCGGGCAGGTTCAGGATGTGGCTGGGCGTCGCCAGAAGTCGCCAACGCCGTTGTACGTTACGAACATGATCCTGCTCGAGCACCTCCCCTTCGAGCTCGACGCCGGCCTGGCACCCGCCGGCCGCGTCGGGCTGATCATGCTGTCATCGGATTACACCATCGAGGCCGAGTTCCACGAACTGTTCCGCCATGTTCCGCAGCTCGGCCTGTTCGGCACGCGGGTGATGAACGACGATCAGATCACTCCTGAGACGCTGCGGGCGATGGAGCCACGACTCAGGGAGTCGGCAGCGATGATCCTGCCCTCCGGCACACTCGACGTGGTCGCCTTTGCATGCACCTCGGCCTCGATGGCCATCGGTGAGGAGACCGTCTTCGAACGGATCCGCGAGGCTAAGCCAGGGGCGCGCTGCACCACACCGATCACGGCTGCCTTCGCCGCCTTCGGCGCACTCCGCGCGCAGCGCATCGCCGTGCTGACCCCATACCGCGCAGACGTGAACCGCATCGTGGCCGACTACATCAGTGCGCGAGGGTTCGAGGTACCGGTGTTTGGCTCGTTCAACGAGGAGAGCGATGCCGCGGTCGGCCGCATCACACCAGCATCGACCCGCCACGGGATCGCCACCTTGATCGCCGATCACGACGTCGATGCAGTGTTCGTCTCCTGCACCTCCGTGCGTCTCGCCGGTATCGTCGCATCGATCGAGGCCGAGATCGGGCTGCCGGTCACGTCGTCGAACCACGCGATGGCCTGGCATGCGATGCGCTTGGCGGGGGTCGAGACCGCGTTCCCGCAGCTTGGCCGACTGTACGAGCACGGGCTCGCCGGAGAACCCGCGCCGACAACGTACGACGGAGCGCAGATTGGAAAGTCGAAGGCGGGGACCACCCCGCTTGACGGGGCAGCCAAACGGGCAAAATCGGCGCCGATCGAGACACGCCGTACCGCCGGTCGTCGCGCTGGCTGAGCGTTAGATCTACCGATCGGTGACGGCCAAGATGCGTGCCACTTTGCGCGCTCCTCGCGACCCGCCCTCAGGATCTTCCCAGACGGCCTCGCGCTGAAGCTGAACGAGTTGGCCGTTACCACTCGGAGCAAGGGCCGCCACTCGGTCTGTTCACGGCCCAGCGGCTGGCGTCGTCGGCCACGATGACGACCAGCCGACCCATGGAGAAGACGCGTGCAGAACTGCGTCGTTCGGTACCGCTGCGGAGCGACACGGAACAGCGCATATTGCGCGGCCAGAACACCCTCGCTAGGCCCGCCAGCGAACCGCTTAGATCGGCGCTTATGTCGGTGGAGTCGTCATTTGCCGTTGAGGAGTTCGGCGATGTAGTCGGCTGCGTCGCGATCTGCGCCGGGTACGCAGTGTCCGTAGACATTGAGGGTGGTGGACGCCCTGGCATGGCCGAGTCGTTGGGAGACGGTGACGATGGCGACGCCGTGGGCGAGCATTTCGGTAGCCATGAAGTGCCGGAGGTCGTGCAATCGGAATTGGCCGACTGCGGCGCGGCGGCGGTGATCGATGAACATCTTGGTGACACGATTTGGTAGCCACGGTACCGAGCGTCCGGTTCGGCGCTGAACACGAACGCCTTGTCGGTCAACAGACGGTCGTGCTGGATGGCTCGTTGGGTTGATCGCTGGTAGTGACCGAGGAGTCGTTGCATGCTGGCCTCGTCCAGGGCGACGCGGTAGGTGCGGTGGGTCCTGGTGGCGCGCAGCACTGGTCCGGATGGCACGTCGACGTAGGCGCGGCTGAAGCCGATCGCCGAGTGGCTGAAGTCGATGTCTGCCCATCGCAAGCCGAGCATCTGGCTTCGTCGCGCCCCGGTCGAGGCTGCCAACCACAAATAGGTGGCGAAGTCGACGTCGGTCGCTTCGACCGATGCGACAAGGCGTTGAATCTGGTCGGGTGTCGGAGGGCGGATTTCGGCAGGTGTGACCCGAGGTGGACTCGAGTTGGCTGCCGGGTTGAGCCAGATCC
>JBDTXT010000203.1:0-5319 GCA_040006035.1 Pseudonocardiales bacterium
TACCCGAGTGCCAACTCAGGTTTAGCACTCGCCCCCGGTGAGTGCAAGCTCGTCGAGCCGACGGCGTGGGCGCTTTGCCCGGCATGATGGGCAGGCCGGACGTCACTGAAGGAGACGATCAATGGGCCAGGCCGCCGCGGTGCTGAGGTTCGCCTCGCAGCTCTACCAGGAGCGCGCGGTGACCGCGTTGCACGGCCATGCCGGCCGCGATCCGGTGGCGCGGCTGCGGCTGGGGCCCGGGCGCGAAAACCCCTACCCGATCTATGAGCAACTGCGGGCGCGCGGCCCCCTGGATACCGACCCGGCTCGGCAACTGGGTCACGACGAGCCACACGGTCTGCAGCCAGGTGCTGCGCGAGCGCCGGATGGGCGTGCGTCCCGAGGGGACTGCGCCCAGCGCGGACGGTTTCGGCCTGTCGTTCCTGGAGATGAACCCGCCCGAGCACACCAGGCTGCGGCGGCTGGTGGCACCCGCCTTCAGCCCGAAACAGATGGCCGGCTACCGGCCGCGGATCGAGAAGACCGTGCACCGCCTGCTCGACGACGCCCAGCGTCAGGGCAACTTCGACCTGGTCTCGACCTTCGCGGCACCGCTGCCGATCGCGGTCATCACCGACCTGCTCGGCGTCCCCAACGCCGATGCCGCCGACTTCGCCCGCTACGGCGCGACCATCGGCAGCGCGCTGGACGGCGTCAAGTCGCTGTCCCATGCCCGCGCTCTGATGGCGGCCAACGCCGCGCTGGCGCGGCTCTTCGCCGACGTGTTCGACCTGCGGCGCCGCGAACCCGCCGACGACATCATCAGCCGGATCGTCGCCGCCGAGGGCGAATCCATCGAGGCGCATGAACTGCTGCCACTGTGCGTGCTGCTGCTGATCGCCGGCTTCGAGACAACGGTCAATCTCATCAGCAACGGCGTCCTGGCGCTGCTGGAGCACCCGGAGCAGTGGCAGGCGTTGGGCGCCGACCCGAGCCTCGGGGCCCAGGTGGCCGAGGAGGTGCTGCGCTACGACCCGCCCGTGCAACGCACCGCACGCTTCGCGCTGGAGTCCATGGAGGTCGCCGGGCAGCCGGTGCGCCGCGGGCAGGTGGTGCTGACGCTGATCGGTGCCGCCAACCGGGACCCGCTGGTATACGACGACCCCGCGCACTTCGACATCCACCGGACGCCGACGGTCGAGCACCTCGCGTTCTCCAGCGGCATTCACTACTGCCTCGGGCAGCCGTTGGCGCGCCTGGAGGCCTCGATCGCGTTCGCGGCTTTGGCCGAGCGGCTGCCCGATCTTCGCCGGGCGGGCCGGATGGTGCGGCGCAACGCCTCGCTGATCCGTGGTCCGCTGCGCCTGCCGCTAGCCGCCGGCTGACTCGGGCTGGACCACGCGGACGGACTCGGCCTGGGAACCCGTGGTTCCTTGGGCGATCTGGAACTCGACCCGCTGATCCTCCTCGAGCGAGCGGTAGCCGTCGCCCTCGATTGCGGAGTAGTGCACGAAGACGTCATCGCCGCCGTCGACGGCGATGAAGCCGTAGCCCTTCTCGTTGTTGAACCACTTCACGCTGCCCTGTACCACGTGCGCTCCTTGCTCGGGACCCTGTTCGGTCGGCGACGCTACCGGGCTGGGCGACCGGTTTCCAGCAGCAACGAGCGATCGGGAGAGCCTCAGGATGAGCCGGTGCTCGGCAGCGCCGACGGCTGGGCATAGGTCAGTGAGCCGACGCCGGCCTTGGTGATCGTCAACTGGCCGTCCTTGATGGACCACGACACCTCAGCGTCGAACATCCTGGAGATGACCCTCGTCTGGACGGGATCGATGCCCGGGCAGGCGATTAACGTCGAGACGTGCCCACTGAAGGCCATCTTACCCGCGGTGACCGTGACGACGCCGCCGCCGGAGTTGCAGCCGTCCGAGAAGGTAAAGCGGCCGTGGCCGTCGAACTTCAACGGCGCGTCGGCTGCTACCGACGTTCCCGAGCTGCTGTTCGGGCCGTCCTGCGTCACGGCACTGAGTCGCCACCCAACGTCGACGACGGCCTTGGGGTCGGTGGTGGGCGGCGGCGCGGCCCGATAGACCAGCACGTTCGTGCCGTTGCGGCTCAACGTCAGCTCGTTGCCCTGGACGGACCACTGCAGCGTGCCGGTGAGCAGCTTATCGAGCCGCGCCACCTGAGCGGCAAAGCCGGCCTTGCGGTCGACGCAAGCCAAGTCGGTGGTGATGACGTTGCTGATGATGATCGCGTCGCCCTTGATGCTTGCGCGGGCGCCCAACTCGTTGCAGCCGTCCGTACCGGTGAGCTGACCGTTCTTGTCGATCTTCAAGGGCGCCTCCGCCACGAGCGACGCCTTACCGTCGACGTTTACCAGCCGCCAGTCGGTGTCGACGAGCTTGCCCGGTACGGACAGGTCGCTGACCGAAACGACGCGTAGTGGCACTGGCAGTGAACCGCTGGAGAGTTGTGCGGCCAGTGCTGTCGCGGTCCGCTGCGTGAAGTTGCCAGCGACCTGGGTTGCGCCGCTGATCCCGGCCACATTCACCGGCACCGACACGGCCACGCCGTCAAGGACCCCGACGAAGTCCGCGCACGGTGTGGTCGTGGCGCCACAATCGGTCGCGGGGCCTGCGGAGGGCGAGCCTGTGACATGGTGCGTGGCGGTGTACTTCGTCCACGCCGCCTGCGCGCCCGGCTTGAGATTCACCACCACAGTCCACCTGGTCTCTCCCTGCGCAATGGTGGGAGCTACTGCCGTGGCGCTCGCGATCTCGGTGCCGGGCACGACGACCGGACCGAGCAGGTAGGCGATCTTTGCACTTGTGCCGGCGACGCTATGGCAGGCCAACGAGTAAGACGCGGCAGGGTGGGGTTGGTCGGCGGCCCACGTGCAGTCCAGTTGTTTCAGCGCACCGCTCAACTGTGCCTGCTGAGTGGTGCTGAGGTGGGCGAACTCGCTGTAGGTGTTCGGGATCGCGAACTTCAGCAAGCCGAAGGGATTCGAATTGCGCGTCACGGCTCCGGCGCTTACGGGCGTTCCCGCCATCACCAGCGGACGGAAGTCCAAACGCCCCTGCGCGCAGAGGGTCTGGGCGGATTCGGCGTTGCCCTTGGGCAGGGTGATCACGAGCGACTTGTCGTCCTGGATGTGGACGTTGCCACCGAGACCGAGCTTGTCGATCCGGCCGGCGATGATGGCGCTGTCGGCCTGCAACTGCTCGGTCGAGGCCGACTGCGTCGTCTGGCACACGATCTGAACGCCACCGCGGGCCGAGGCAGGGCCTTGGTGCTTCGGGCCTGACCCGGTTAGTTGCACCACCAGGATGGCTGCGGCCGCGGCCGCCGCGATGCCGGTGGCCGAACCGATGAGGGCGCGCATCCGCCGGCGGCGCGGTGTGGCGGCGGGGGCTGGCGTGATGGGCACGTCGACCGGCTCGGCCGGCATCTCGAGATAGCTGAGGTCGACGTCAGCGATCGTCTTGTTGGCGGCGCGCCAGCGCTCGCCGGCGGCGGCGAGCCGGGCGTCGAGGTCGTCAGTGCTCATCGTCGTCTCCCAATGTCTGTCGCAGGCGCGCTCTGGCGTCGGACAAGGTGGATTTCACGGTTCCGGGGGCACAGCCCATGACGGCCGCGGTCTCGTCGACGTTGAGGCCGAGGAAATAGTGCAGCTCTACGGCCAATCGTTGGCGGCCGGTGAGTTGGGCAATGGCGGCGTCGAGGTCGAGGTCGGCGGCAACGTCGGGCGCGGGTGCGGCGGCGTCGGGCGCCTGCGTCGTCTCGTCGACGACGTGTAGCCGCCGCACCTGCGTTCGCCGGGCATCACGCGCACGATCGGCGGTGATGGCCAGCAACCAGTTCGACGGCGTACCCCTCGCCGCATCGAACTGGTCCCATTTCTGCCAGGCGCGGACGAGCGCGTCCTGTACCACGTCATCAGGTTCGGCATGTGGGGCAAGTCGCCGCGCCAGGCGCGTCATCGCCAGCAGCGACGGCCCTGCCCAATCGGCGAACCGCGCAGATTCCTCGGTCGCCGCCATGGTGTGCATACTTCCTCTACGTCCAGGGCGAGCGGGCCGGTTGGGTAGGCCGACTGAGTTTGTGCGACGCAAGCGCTAGCCGATCAGGATTTCCCCGTTGCCCGTCGGTTTGGGAACCCTCAGCCGACGCTGCCCGGGGAAAACGTGAACGAGAGTGGGTTGTCCACAGGCTCACCGCCAATCCACAGTGCCGATGTGAGCCCTGGCGCGCTGCGTTGGACCGCGGTCGACTCCGCCGGTGCGTTCAACACCGCCCTCGGAGGTATTCAGCCGCGCCGAGGCGCTGAGCTACGGCTGCACAGGCTCGGCCCTGGACCGCGCCGTGCGATCGGGTCGGGTGCATCGGCTCCGACGCGGCCAGTTCACGGTCGCCGAGCGCGCTGAGCACCCGCGGCTCGTCGGCGTCGCTGCGGCTCGTGCGTGCGCCGGCAGTGTCGTCAGCCACCGCTCAGCGGCACTCCTGCATCGGCTGCCCGTACTGAACCACCCGCGCCGACCAGAGCTCACCGTCGCGCCGATGCAAACCGGCGACGTGGCAGGAGCCCTGCTGCACCGCGCGACCCTTCGGCACATCGATGTCAGCGAGGTCGACGGAGCACTAGTCACGTCGGTCTCCCGGACGCTGGTCGACATCGGGCGATCCGCATCGGCGGGTTGCGCCGTCGTAGCCATCGATGCCGCCCTGCACCGAGGCGCGGTGGACCTCGGCGCGATCGAGAACGTCTTGTGCGCCTGTTGGAACTGGCCGGGTATCCGCCGCGCCGTTCGCGCCGTTGATCGCGCGGACGCAAGTGCCGAGTCACCACTCGAGTCGATCAGCCGCCTGGTCATCGGCTGGCTCGGACTTCCCGCCCCACGACTGCAGGCACAATTGCACGACGAACTGGGCATGTTTGTCGGCCGCGCGGACTTCTACTGGCCCGAGTACGGGGTCGTCGGAGAGGCTGACGGCCTCGCGAAATACGACTCGCGTGCGGTGCTCCTCGACGAGAAGCGGCGGCAGGAGAGCCTCGAGGCACTCGGTCTCGTCGTGATCCGGTGGGATTGGAGCGACGTCACACGGCGCCCACACCTGTTGCGGCAGCGCATCAGCTGGGCGTTCGAGCGCGGCCAGCGCCGGGATCGATCAGGTCTTCCCCGCCAATGGTCGGTTCGGGTCGCGTAGACCGGTGCCCAGCGGGGAAACCTGGTCGTTCAGCTAGAGCAGGCCGGCCTCGCGCATGCCCTTGAGGGTCGGCGGGATGATCGCGGTCGGGACGGCGCCCTCGCTGACGGCGTCGATCGTCTTGAGCCC
>JBDTXT010000204.1:0-5280 GCA_040006035.1 Pseudonocardiales bacterium
GCCGAGTCGCGGCGGGCTGAGACGAGGACGTCGATGACCTGCCCGTGTTGGTCGACCGCCCGGTACAGGTAGGTCCAAACGGCCCGCGACCTTCACATAGGTCTCGTCGACGAACCAGCGGTCACCGGCCGAGTGTCGAGCCGGTCGGGCGGCGTCGATGAACTCCGGTGTGAACGTCTGAACCCATCGATAGATCGTGACGTGGTCGACCTCAATGCCGCGCTCGGCCAGCAGCTCCTCGACATCGTGGTAGGACAGGCCGTAACGCAGATACCAGCGCACCGCCACCGCGAGTCACCTCACGCGGGAGCCGATACCCGGCCGGAGCAGACGATGCAATCGACCTCAACCGGATCATCCGAGCATTGTCCCGCCCGGCGGACTCGACCAACGCAACAGTGCCCCCACGTCTCGTGGCTGAACGTAATTCTACTGCCCGTGATATCTGCGTAGAAACGCGCGAGCTCAGTTTTGTCCGGGCAGTTCACAGCCACGGAACTCACCTGGTGCCGATAGTGCCCCGGCTCACGGCGGCGAGTATCGGCATTCGCTTGGCCGAGCCGAGCCGAGCCGGCGGACGGATTGTGGCGGCTCAGCTCGGTTAGTTCGGCGGCCGATAGATTCGTGACGTGACTGTGACTGGTTCGCTCGCGCATGATCGAGCCGTTCGAACTGCGCAAGCGAGTTTGCGTGGGCTTCCCTCGGGCTCTGTGCGGTTGGCGAAGCAGACCTCGAACCTGTTCCGCCGACACGATCGTGGCCGAGCAGGACTTGATGTCAGCGGCCTGGCCGGCGTGATCAGCATCGATCCGCAGTCTGGTACCGCCGACGTGCAGGGTATGTGCACATACGAGACGTTGGTCGCGGTCACCTGTGCGCAGGGCTTCATGCCGTTGGTCGTGCCGCAGTTGAAGACGATCACACTTGGCGGTGCGGTGACCGGACTCGGCATCGAGTCCACGTCGCTGTTCAACGGTTTGCCGCATGAGTCGGTGCTCGAGATGGACATCCTGCTCGGCACGGGGCAGGTGCTGTCCGTGAGTCCCACCGAGAACAGCGACCTGTTCCGCGCGTTCCCCAATTCCTACGGAAGCCTGGGTTACGCGGTGCGCCTGCGCATCGTCCTGCAGCCGGTAGCCGAGATGGTCGCACTGCGGCACGTGCGGTTCAGCGATCTCGAGGAGTTAGCGTCCGCCGTGGAGGTCATTGCCGCAGAGCGGGCCTGGGATGCAGAGCCCGTCGACTTCGTCGACGGTGTGATGTTCTCGCCCGTCGAGTCCTACCTGACCCTTGGTTCTTGGACCGATGTCGGGCGGCCGAGCGACTACACCGGACAGCAGATCTTCTATCGCTCCATCAGGGAGCGCGAGCGCGACTGCCTGACCACGGCGGACTACCTGTGGCGGTGGGACACCGACTGGTTCTGGTGCTCCGGCGCTTTCGGCGCCCAGCACCCGCTCGTGCGTCGAATCTGGCCGCGACGGTTGCGCCGCAGCGACGTCTACCACCGCTTGGTCGCGCTCGAGGGCCGGTTCGACGTCGCGGCGCGGGTGGCGCGCTGGGGCAAGCAACCTCCGCGGGAAAGAGTGGTGCAAGACATCGAGGTGCCGCTGGGGCGAACGGCACAATTCCTGCGGTGGTTTCATTCCGAGGTGGGAATGACGCCGGTCTGGCTCTGCCCTCTCCGCTCGCAGGAGAGCTGGCCGCTCTATCCGCTCGAGCCAGGGCAGATCTACGTGAATGTCGGGTTCTGGGGGACGGTGCCGATCCGAGACGGCGCGCGCGACGGAGACGTCAACCGAGCGATCGAACGGGCTGTCGCCGATATCGGTGGACACAAGTCGTTGTACTCCGACGCGTTCTACGACCGAGAAACCTTCGACGCACTGTACGGCGCAGCGGCCTACGAGTCCGCGAAGCTTCGGTACGACCCGCAGGACCGGTTCACCGGAATGTACGAGAAGGTTGTGGGAACTCGATGACGATCGCGGACGTGGTCAGCACCGTGACCGACGGCGTAGTGCCGCTCAGGGTCGAGGCGCCCGACGGCTCCGTGGTGGGCGAATCCGACGCGGGATTGACGCTGCGGCTGCACACCGAGCGCGCCTTGCGCTATCTGATCACCGCGCCGGGCGATCTTGGCCTGGCACGGGGCTACGTGACCGGCGAGCTGGAGCTCATCGGTGCGCATCCGGGCGACCCGTACATCGCCTTGGACGCCCTGGCAAGGTGGCGCTTCCGGCGTCCGACTGTCGCCGAGCTACCCGCGCTTGCCCGACAGCTGGGGCTGCGTCAGCTGCTCCCGCCCAAGCCGCCGCCGCAGGAGGCGCCGCCGCGCGCCCGTCGCGCGCTCATCGGCCTGCGTCACTCGCGGCGGCGTGACAGCGAGGCGATCGGTCAGCACTACGACGTCTCCAACACCTTCTACGAATACGTCCTCGGCCCGTCGATGGCATACACCTGCGCCCTGTTCGAGAAGGCAGACATCGGCTTGGACGACGCGCAGTACGCGAAGTTCGACCTGGTCGCGCGCAAGCTCGGGCTCGGACCGGGTATGCGCCTGCTCGACGTCGGGTGCGGTTGGGGTGGCATGGCCCGCCACGCCGCGGCGCACTACGGCGTGGAGGTCATTGCCGTGACGTTGTCGCAGCGGCAGGCGGCGTGGGCGCGGGCCGAGACGGAGCAAGCAGGACTCTCGGGCAAGGTCACGATCATTCACGGCGACTATCGGGATTCGCCGGGCACCGGCTACGACGCCGTCAGCTCGATCGGCCTGCTCGAACATGTCGGCGTCGCGAACTACAGCGACTATTTCGCGTTGCTCAAGAGCAAGCTGCGTCCCGGCGGTCGCCTGCTCAACCACTGCATTACCCGCCCAGACAACCACGCGAGCCCGATGACCGGAGCATTCATCGACCGATACGTGTTCCCCGACGGCGAACTGACCGGAGTAGGTCGAATCATCTCCTCCGCGCACGACTCGGGCCTAGAAGTGCGGCACGAGGAAAACCTTCGCGAGCACTACGCAGTCACCCTGCGCCAATGGTCGGCGAACCTCGTCGCTAACTGGGACGCATGCGTCCGCGAGGTCGGCCTGCCTACGGCGCGAGTCTGGGGCCTATACATGGCTGGGTCACGTCTCGGGTTCGAGCACAACGTCGTCCAACTGCACCAGGTCCTCGCCGTCAACCCCAATTCTGACGGCGCGGCCGGCTTCCACCTTCGACCGAACTGGTAGCCGTCACCGCACCGGCCGCAGATGATACCGAATCGCCCGCAAGCGGATCCCGAGTGACACAGCCGACGGATGCCCGAAATGGGGCGTCATATGAGACGGTCATGCACTGTTGCGTTAAGCGATCTCGTGATCTCCACGTCGGAAATTCTCCTGTGTCCGCCGTGGCGGAAGCTGCGGAGGGCCGGTTTCAAGGCGCCAATGACGGCTCAGTGCTCGGCATGCACGACCTGCTGATGCGACTCACAGGAAGATCTCCTGTCTCGTGATCATCTGTTCGCTCAACGCAACAGTGCCCGCTGCGCTTCTCGGCGATCTAGGCTGACCTGTGTTCCACATCGGCTTCGTCGAGGGTGGTCTCAGCCGGGCCGTCCCGCAAGACTGGCGGGTGACGACCCTCGACGATCACGGGAGCTGCGCATGACCGCCACGATGGACAAGACCGAGGTCCGCACAACGGTGGAGAACTGGCTCGCCGACTTCGACCGAGCCTTGTCGGTCGGCGACGCGAAGGCGGCCTGCGCGCTGTTCGGCGAGGACAGCTACTGGCGTGACCTCATCGCGTTCACCTGGAACATCACGACCAGCGAGGGACGCGCGGACATCGCCGCCATGCTCGAGGCGACGCTACCGCGCGTCCAACCCACGAACTGGACGATCACCGAGGGCGAGCAGCCCACCTCCGCCGACGGTGTCACCGAGGCATGGATCGAGTTCGAGACCTCGGTCGGGCGCGGCAACGGCCAACTGCGGCTCAAGGGCGACAAGGCATGGACGTTGCTCACCACGCTCTACGAGCTCAAGGGCTACGAGGAGAACCAGAAGTCCCGGCGTCCCAAGGGCGCCGAACACGGCGTGAACAAGGAACGCGAGGCCTGGTTCGAAAAGCGTGAGCGCGAGGCGCGCGAGCTCGGCTACGAGACCCAGCCCTACGTCCTGGTCATCGGCGGCGGTCAGGGCGGCATCGGGCTCGGCGCACGGCTGCGTCAGCTCGACATCCCCACGATCATCGTCGACAAGCACCCGCGCCCGGGCGACCAGTGGCGCAATCGGTACAAGTCGCTGTGCCTGCACGATCCGATCTGGTACGACCACCTGCCCTACCTCAAGTTCCCGGACAACTGGCCCGTCTTCTCGCCCAAGGACAAGATCGCCGACTGGCTCGAGTCATACACCAGGGTCATGGAGCTGAACTACTGGTCCAGCACCGAGGCGAAGTCCGCGTCCTACGACGAGTCCGCCGGCGAGTGGAAGGTCGAGGTCGAACGCGAGGGCAAGCCGCACGTGTTGCGTCCCAAGCACCTGATCTTCGCGACCGGGCTGTCCGGCAAGGCGAACCTTCCCGACTTCCCGGGCATGGACACCTTCCGGGGCGACCAGCACCACTCGTCCGCGCATCCCGGGCCGGACGCGTACAGGGGCAAGAAGTGTGTCGTGGTCGGCTCGAACAACTCCGCGTTCGACATCTGCGGCGCGCTGTGGGAGAACGGCGCCGACGTCACGATGGTGCAACGCACGTCGTCACACATCGTGAAGTCCGAATCGCTGATGGACATCGCTCTCGCCGGGCTGTACTCCGAGGAGGCCGTGGCCTCGGGCATGACGACCGAGAAGGCCGACGCGACCTTCGCGTCGCTGCCGTATCGCATCATGCACGAGTTCCAGATCCCGGCCTACGAGGCCATAGCCGAGCGGGACAAGGACTTCTACGACCGCCTGGAGAAGTCTGGCTTCATGCACGACTGGGGTGATGACGGGTCCGGGCTTTTCATGAAATACCTGCGCCGCGGCTCGGGTTACTACATCGACGTGGGCGCGGCCGACCTGGTGGCCAACGGCGACGTGAAGCTGATGAAGGGGCAGGTGGACCACCTCACCGAGGACTCGGTCGTGCTCGCGGACGGGACATCGCTGCAGGCCGATCTGGTCGTCTACGCCACCGGGTACGGGTCGATGAACGGCTGGGTCGCCGACCTCATCTCGCAGGAGACCGCCGACCGGCTCGGCAAGGTGTGGGGCCTCGGTTCGGACACCACCAAGGACCC
>JBDTXT010000205.1:0-5263 GCA_040006035.1 Pseudonocardiales bacterium
GGGCCTCTTCGCGTTCGCGGGCGTGCTCGACGATCGGCGGCGGGTAGCCGTCCGGAATCCCGTCGGGCAGTTGCCACGGCTCGTGGACCGCGGCGCCGGCGACGTCGCGCAGTTCGGGGATCCAGCGCCGGACGTAGTCGCCGTCCGGGTCGAACTTGCGGCCCTGCGTCACCGGGTTGAACACCCGGAAGAAGGGCGCCGCGTCGGTGCCGGTGCCAGCCGTCCACTGCCAGCCGTGCTGGTTGGAGGCCAGATCGGCATCGACGAGGTGACGCATGAAGTGCCGAGCTCCGTGCATCCACTCGATGTGCAGGTCCTTGACCAGGAACGACGCCACGATCATCCGGACGCGATTGTGCATCCAGCCCTCGCCCAGCAACTGCCGCATGCCGGCGTCGACGATCGGATACCCGGTTCGCCCGTCGCACCACGCGTCGAACGCCGCGGAATCGCTTGCCGCATAAGGCATTGCGGCCAGCTTCGGCTGGAAGTACTCGCGTGCGCTCGCGGGCCACGCGTGCAGCACGGCCGCGTAGAACTCGCGCCACGCGAGCTCCTTGCGGAACGTCTCATCGGCAGGGCCGAGGTCGGCCAGCAGGCTGCGCGGGTGCAGGCAGCCCCACTTGAGGTAGGGCGAGACGCGTGAGGTGCGGTCCAGGTCGGGACGGTCGCGCACCTCGGGGTATTCAGCCAAATGCCTTGCGCGATAGGCCTTCCAGGCCGCAGTCGCCGCTGCCTCCCCTGCCGCCGGCAGCTCCAGCCCAGCCGGCAACCGCGGGTCGGCCGGAACGTCGACGCCGTCCAGGTCGGTGCGCCAGACGACCCGCCCAGCCACCGTCGCGGCCGGCGCCCGCCAGCCGTGCGCGAGCCAGGCTCGGTAGAACGGCGTGAAAACCTTGAACGGCGTGGCATCCGACTTGAGCACCCGGCCCGGCGCGATCGCGTACGGCGAACCGGTCCGCACCAGCGGCACGTCGCCCAGCGCGTCCCCGACGGCGGCGTCGCGGCGCATGCCGTACGGGCCGAAGTCGGCACTGACGTGCACGGCCGAAGCCTGCGCCTCGCGGGCCACCCGCGGCACCACGTTCGCTGGCTTGCCGCGCCGCACGAGCAGCCGCCCGCCGTGCGTACGGAGGTCGGCGTCGAGCGCACGCAGCGTCCGGTACAGAAAGGCGATCCGCGGCGCACCGGCCGGCCGGAGCAACTCGCTGTCCAGCACGAACAACGCCACCACCGGCCCGTCCTCGGCCGCCGCGTGCAGCGCGGGGTGATCGCGCAGGCGCAGATCTCGCCGTAGCCACAGCACAGAACTCACCGGACCAGTGTGCCTGTGCGGCGACGCCGACCGGGGGGCACGATGGAGGTATGACTGATGAGGAACTGTTCGGCGACACGGTTTACGAGTCCGGGGACGCGGTCGATGACGCCGAGTTACTCGACCCGGTCGACAACCTGACCGGGGACGACCCGGACGAGTCACAGCAGACGGGGTACAGCCCGCCAGAGCGCGAGCCCTACAACCTGCGCCACGCGCCCACTCCATCCGAGGCACGCCGCGGCGAATCGCTGGACGAGCATCTCGCCGAGGAGGTGCCGGACGTGAGTGTGGACGATGTCGACCTGGCGGCCGCCGACCCGCCGGCCGGCCGCCTCGTCGCCCCCGACGAGGGTGCCCACGAAGACCGGGAGTCCGAGGAGATCGCCACCGACGTCGGTCCGGCCGGCTACGCCAGAACGGCCGAAGAGGCCGCCATGCACGTCGTCGACGAGCCGGACGGCAACCTCTACTGACCTGATCGACGCCTCGCGGAGCGCGGGCTGGCGATCGCGAGGATGACGGCCAGCAGGGCCTGGATGCCGATCACGACCACGAACGCGCCGCGCATGCTGTCGCCCGCCAGGCTCACGAACAGGGTCCCCAGGCTCGCCACTCCCATGGCCAGCGAACCCTGCTGCACGGTGACGAGGACGCCACTGCCCACGCCGGCCAGGCGCTGCGGGACGCTGGCCAGCACGGTGCGGAACAGCGCCCCCAGCCCCAACGCCTGCGCGAACCCCGCCAGCGCCAGGCCCGGGATAGTCCAGGTGAGCGACACGTCCGGCCATTGCGCGCCGAGCACCGCGATCAGCGACACCAGCCCCAGGGCCTGAAGCGCGAAACCGGTACCCAGCAGCCGCGTCCCGTAGCGCGCGTAGAGCCGCGCCATGAGCAGCGACCCGATGAAGAATCCAGCGGCCATCGGTGTCATCGCCAGCCCGGACTGCAACGCATCGCGGTGCAGCCCGTTCTGCACGGTGAGCGGGAAGACGAACGTGAACGCCCCGAAGCCGAGGAAGAACGGCACGGCGAGCAGCAGCCCGCGGCGCACGGTCGGGACCCGGAGCAGCGATGGCGGCACCAGCGGCGTCTGCCCGCGGCGCTCCGAGCGCCGTTCCACCGCGATCATCGCGGCTGCGCTGAGCGGAGCCAATGCCAGCACGGCGATCAGCCACACCGGCCAACCCAGCGCCGGACCCTCGGTGAGCGGGATGAGCAACGCGACGATTCCGACGGCTAGCAGGGCGGTGCCTGGGATGTCCACGCCGGCCGGCTGAGGCGAGCGGGTGGCGGGCACCAGCCGAGGCGCCAGCATCAGTCCGGCGATGCCGACCGGCACGTTCACCAGGAAGATCGCCCGCCACGACGTGCCCGCGATGTCAGCGTCGAGCAGCACTCCGCCGAGGAGTTGCCCGGCCACGACCGCGATTCCACCGGTCGCCGCGTACAGGCCGATCGCGCGGCTGCGGGCCTGCCCGTCGAGCGTTGCCTGAAACGTCGCGAGCACCTGCGGCACGATCATCGCCGCCGACCCGCCCTGCAACACCCGCGCGGCGACGAGTACGCCGATGCTGGGGGCGATGCCGCACAGCAGCGACGTCAGCGTGAAGCCGGCCATCCCGATCAGGAACATCCGGCGCCGGCCGATGGCGTCGCCCAGGCGACCACCGACGACGAGCGACACGGCGTACGCGGTGCCATACCCGGCCACGATGAGCTCGAGCATCGGCGCGGACGCATGCAGCGTCGCATCGATCGTCGGCAGCGCCAGGTTGACGATGAAGAAGTCGAGCATGGGCAGGAATGCGCCGAGCAGCAGGACCACCATCGCCAGTGGGCTCAGCCCGCTGGGGTCGGCCGGGCTGGGGGTGGGCGTGAGAGCTGAACGGGGGAGCGCCTGAAGTGCCATGACGGCAACGATGCCGGTTGGGTCAAACGGGTACCAGGAGGGTAGTTATCCAGGTATAACCACTACCTGGCGCCATCGTCGAAAGTAGGACAACCTGGATGGCATGACGGTAACCGCCGCACCACTGCGCGGGCTCCCGCCCGGCCCCGCCGCCGACGACCTGCGCCGCGCTGAGCTCTCGGCCTACCTGCGCAGCAGGCGCGAGCGCATCGCACCGGAGCAGGTCGGCGTCATCCACAGCGGGCGACGGCGCACGCCCGGTCTGCGGCGTGAAGAGGTCGCGCAGCTCGCCGGGGTCGGGGTTACCTGGTACACGTGGCTGGAGCAGGGCCGCGATATCAAGGTGTCCGACCAGGTACTGGAATCAATCGCCCGCACGCTGATGCTCGACCGAGACGAACGCGCCCACCTGTTCACGCTGGCCGGCTCCACCGACCAGGAGGTGGCCAAGGAGTGTGCTGCGGTCTCGCCGCAACTGCACGCCACCCTGGCCAACTTCGCGCCGTACCCGGCATGCGTGCTGAACGGAAAGTACGACCTGCTCGCCTACAACCGTCCCTACGCGAGGCTGATCGGCGACCTTGACCAACTGCCGGTCGAACAGCGCAACGGCATGTGGCTGCTGTTCACCGACCCGGCGTGGCGCAAGGCAATCCTCGACTGGGATGATGCGGCTGCCCGGATGACCGCAAACCTGCGCGGACTGATGGCTGACCATGTGAGCGAACCGTCCTGGAAGTCGTTCGTCTCGCGGCTGCGCGTCGCCTCCCCGGAGTTCGCCGACCTGTGGGCCCGGCACGACGTCAGCGCGATCGAGAACAAGGAGAAGCGGTACCGGCACGCCCAGGTCGGGCTGCTGCGCCTGGTCGTGACCAATGCTTGGCTCGCGCCCCGCCCGGGCTCACGCCTGTTGTTCTACACACCGGCCGATGCGGCCACTGAGCGGCGGCTGGCGAAGTTGGCCGCGCTCATCGAGGAGGAAGGATCCTGATGCAGCTCACGAAGTACACCCACGCCTGTGTGCGGTTCGACGACGGGGACCGCGCCCTGGTGATAGACCCCGGAACGTTCAGTGAGGTCGAGACCGCGCTCGACGGCGCCACTGCCGTCCTGATCACCCACGAGCACGCCGATCACATCGACGTCGATCGCCTCTCCGCGGCGGCACACAAGGATCCGCGATTGCGGATCTGGGCGCCGGCCGGGGTCGCGGCGACGCTGGGTGAGCTCGGCGAGCAGGTGGTTGCCGTGGCGCCAGGCGAATCCTTCGACGCGCACGGTTTCGCGGTGCGGACCTTCGGCGGGCAGCACGCCTTGATCCATCCGACGATCCCGGTGGTGGCGAACGTGGGCTACCTCGTCAACGACACCGTCTATCACCCGGGCGACTCCCTCATCGTCCCGCCGGTACCGGTCAACACATTGCTCGTGCCGATCCAAGCGCCGTGGTCCAAGTCTGGCGAGGTGATCGACTTCGTGATTTCGGTACGGGCCGCGACCGTGCACCAGATCCACGACGGCCTGTTGAACAAGATCGGGCTCGGCTTCACGGAGGGCCATGTGCAGCGCCTCGGCGCCCAGCACGGCAGCGAATTCCGCCACCTGGACCCGACCGAGACCGTAGACCTCTGACGGGTTGCGCACAGCCGGGCGGACTCAGCGGACGGTGATCGACGGCATTCGTAGCGCGGCCGCCGCGGGCAGGCCGAGAGCCGACGCGATCTCCGACCAGCCCGGCAGCGTCGCGCTGATCACCGCGCGCGGGTCCTCGCTGTTCTTCGCCCGACCCAGCCGACGGCGCACCGGGATGTGGATGGGATGCCGCAGCGGCGCGTTGTCGGGCAACCCGGCCCGCGACCGGGCGATACGCAGGGCATCGCGCAAACCGCCGAGCTCGTCGACCAGGCCTAACCCGATAGCGTCCTGGCCCGTCCACACCCGGCCACGGGCGATGGTCTCGATCTCGGCCACTGGCCGGCGTCGGCCGTCGGCGACCTTGGCCACGAAGTCGTCGTAGATCGCGTCGATCGTCGCGG
>JBDTXT010000206.1:0-5248 GCA_040006035.1 Pseudonocardiales bacterium
CCACCCGGTCGACGGGGGTGGCGGTGGTCGCGGCCGTGGTCGTGCTGGCCGCGGCGGCCGGCCTGCTGCTCAGCGGTCTGCTCGACCGCGACGCGGTGGCGAACTGGGCCACGGTCTTCGTGGCCATCACGCTGCAGGCCGTCCCGTTCCTCGTGCTCGGGGTGACGATCAGCGCCGCGATCGCCGCCTACGTGTCGCCGACCCTGCTCCCGCGCCTGCTGCCCAGCCGGGCCCAGGTCGCCGTCCCGGTGGCGGCGCTGGCCGGCGCGCTGCTACCCGGCTGCGAGTGCGGATCCGTGCCGATCGCCCGCCGGCTCATCGACCGCGGCGCACCGGCGGCGGCCGCGCTCGCCTTTCTGCTGGCCGCACCGGCAATCAACCCCGTCGTACTCGTGGCCACCGCCGTCGCCTTCCCCGGCCGGCCGGAGATGGTGGCCGCGCGGTTTCTTGCCAGCCTGCTGGCCTCGGTCGTCGTGGGCTGGTGCTGGCTGCGGATCGGCCGCGGGGATCTGCTGACGTCGCGCCGGCGCTCCCACGAGCACGAAGGCACGCGGCGCGAGGTGCTGCTGGCCACCGCGAGCCACGACTTCCTCAGTGCCGGCGGCTTCCTCATCGTCGGGGCGGCCACCGCGGCCACCCTGCAGACCGTCGTCCCCCGCTCGGTGCTCGACAACTTGGCCGGCTCGGGCGCGCTCGCGCTGCTGGCGCTGGGGGTGCTGGCCGTGGTCATGGCGATCTGCTCGGAGGCTGACGCGTTCGTCGCCGCCAGCCTCAGACAGTTCTCCGCGAGCGCGCAGTTGGCGTTCATGGTCGTCGGGCCGATGGTCGACGTGAAGCTCATCGCGCTGCAGGCCGGCACGTTCGGGCGTGCCTTCGCGATGCGCTTCGCCCCGCTGACCTTCGTCGCCGCCCTCGGCAGCGCCGCCCTCGTCGGCTGGTGGCTGCTGTGAGCGCCGGGACCCTGCTCGCGTTGGTCGGCGCCGTCGTGCTGCGTCTAACGCTCAGTGGGGCCTACCTGCGCTACGTCCAGAACGGGATGCGACCGTGGCTACTGATCGCCGGCGTCGTGCTGGTGCTACTCGGCGCCCTGAACGTGGCGCGATCATGGCGCCGGCGCACGGCCGAGGATGAGCACGAGCAGCCACGCGAGGCTTGGCTGCTGCTGGCCCCGATCGCCGCGCTGCTGCTCGTGGCCCCGCCCGCTCTGGGCAGCTACGGGGTGGACCGCGCCTCGCCGGTGAACGTGCACGCGGCCGGCCACGGCTTCGCGGCCCTGCCGCGCACGAACGCTCCGGCGGTGATGTCGCTGCTGGAGTACGGGCAGCGCGCCTTCGACGGTGACGGACGCACGGTCCGGGATGCCACGATCTCGCTCACCGGGTTCGTGGCCGGTGGCGCGGACGCAACCTCGTTCCGTCTGGCCCGATACCAGATCGCCTGCTGCGCCGCCGATGCCTCGGCCATGATCGTCAAGATCGTCGGGATCTCAGGCGCCGCGCCTTCCCGCGACCAGTGGGTCACTGTCACCGGCCGGTTCCACCCGACTGGTGGCGACATCCCTGAGCTGAGCGCGCTGACCGTGCAACCGATCACCGCACCCGAAGACCCGTATGAATAGCTCATGACCCTCATCTCACTCATCGGCGGTGGCTGGAGCCCGCAGTCGAGGGATGCGGTTTACGGCCCGTTCCTGGCCGCCGCGGGGCCGCAGCCGGCAGTAGCCTGCGTGGTCATCGACGAAGGCGACGGACAGGCTGAGTACCAACGCTGGCAGACGGTCTTGGCGGCGACGGCCTCGTGTGAGCCGTTCGCGGTACTGGTGCCGCTGAACGGCAGATTCGACGTTTCGCAGCTTGACCGCGCCGACGCGTTGCTCGTGTGTGGCGGCCTGACGCCTGCCTACGCGGCGGCCCTCGCGCCGGTGGCCGCGCCGATCAGGGACTGGCTGGCAGCCGGGCGCCCGTACGCGGGGTTCTCGGCCGGCGCTGCCATTGCCGCCGATCGAGCGCTGATCGGCGGCTGGCTCCTCGACGGGCGACCGGTATGCCCCGAGGACTCCTCCGAGGACCTGGACGAGGTGACGGTCGTGCCGGGACTGGGGCTGCTGCCGGTGAGCGTCGACGTGCACTGCAGCCAGTGGGGCAATCTGTCCCGAGCGGTGGCCGCGGTTCGGGCCGGCCTGGTCCCGAGCGCCATCGCGATCGACGAAGACACCGCCTTTCTCGTGCAGGCCGACGGCGCCGGCCTCGTCGCCGGCGCCGGCGCGATGCACGTGATCACCCGGCACGGCGCGGGCGTCATTGTGACGGCGCTGACGGCCGGGCAGGTCACGCCTCAGCTTGCAGACAGGTAGGCGGCGAGCAGCGCGGAGCGGTCCAGCAGGGAACGCAGCGACGCCTCCTCGGCCGGGCCGTGCGCGCCTCGTCCGTCGGGGCCGAGTCCGTCGACCGTCGGGATGCCGGCCGCGCCGGTGTAGTTGGTGTCACCGGCGCCGCCGGACGTGCCGCTGCCTAGCTCCAGGCCAAGGTCCCGCGCCAGGGCAAGGAACTCGGCCGCCAACGGGTTGCCCGGATCGGCGGCCCAGGCCCGCCGGTGCGACAGCCACTCGGTCTTGAGCAGTGCGCCGGGGCGGATCGCGCTCAGCGACTCGACGGCCTGCGTTGCGCAACGCTCGGCACCGGCGTCGGCGAAGCGGAGCCCGACCTCGGCGCTGGCCCGGCCAGGCACCACGTTGGCACGGGTACCGCCCGAGACTGTGCCGACGTTCATGGTGGCGCCGCTCGAGGGCGGCAGCCGATCACGCAGCAGCACCAGTTGGTCGACGAGCTCGTCGATCGCGGACACCCCAGCGCCTGGTCCAGCCCCGCATGCGCCTCGACCCCGTCGATCGTGAGCACCACCCGAGCCACCCCGCGGCGGCCGGTCTTGAGCAGCCCGCCGGGCAGCGGCGGCTCGAGGCCGACGGCCGCGACGGCCCCGGCCGCGTGCGCGGCCACGACGCGTTGCCCGTCGGGGCTACCGAGCTCCTCGTCGTTGACGATCACCAGTCGCACCGGCCGGCGCAGCGCCCGCCCGGAGTCGCGGAGCACGCGCATGGCCAACTCGACCTGGACGAGTGCGCCCTTCATGTCGAAGACGCCCGGGCCACTGAGCACGTCGTCGTCCAGCGCGAACGGCCGCCGTTCGATCGTCCCGGCCGGCAGCACCGTGTCGTGGTGCCCGATCAGCAGCACGTGCCCGCTGTAGGCGCCACTCGCGGGCCAGCTGCAGATCAGGTGGTCGCCGTCCGGTCCGCGATCACGCTCGACCACGGCACCGGCGTCCTCGTAACCGGCCTGCAGGTCGTCCGCGACCCGGGCCAACAGCACCGCATCACCGGACGGACTCTCCATCGTCACGAGCGTCTCGAGCCGGGCCAGGGCGTGCTCGCGCAGGGACTCGGCTGCGGCGAGCAGCCCGTCAGCCATAGGTGTGTTCCACCCCCGAGCTGGCCAGGCGGGTGAGCGCCCGGAAGCAGCGGATGGCCTCGTACATCGACGGCAGGGTGAACCGGACGCTCAGGTCGTTCACCTGCTCGACGCCGGGGATGTAGGTGACCAGCGGCGCCAGGTGCGCTGCGTCGAAGGAGACTTCGTAGGTAAAGGCGTCCGCGCGGGCGGACAGTTCGTGCGGGCCGGCGAGCCCGCGGCTGGCACCTTCGGTGATGCGCGCGGCACTCACCGCGGGCGGCAGGCAGATCGCCGAGTACCGGTCGATGCAAATCTTCACCGCGACGCCGACCGCGGCCGGTGCGTACTTCTGTGCGTCGATGCAGGTCAGGTCGTCGCCGGTCACGAGGACGACCGGCACGTTGTACTCGGCGGCGAGCAGTGCGTTCATCCGCCCCTCGGACGCCGTCTCGCCGTTGATCCGCACCGCGGTGATCGTGTTGCCGAGATAGGTGTGGGAGAGCACGCCCCGTTCGCCCGAGCCGGTGTGATAGCCGATGAAGGCGACCGCGTCCGGCGAGCGGTCGATGCCCTCCATCATCGGAATTCAGCTCGGACCTGCGCATGGGCGACGGGGTCGCGGTCGTCGGTGCGGCGTCGGCGCAGGTGAGCCACACCGTCCTGCGGGTACCGCTGCCACCGTCGACGCTGGCCGCGCGCGACGTCGTGCACCCGGTCAGTGCGCCCGCGCACCCGCTACTGCCCTGGCGATCGGTCCCGCAGCGGCGCACTGCACACGGCGTCGGTGGCCGCGAGGTGCACTACGTGTACTACCCGCCGGCCAGTCCAGGCCATGTCGGGCCGGCCCACGAGGCGCCCCCGTTGCTCGTGCACGTGCATGGCGGCCCGACGAGCTCCACGGGCGCGGCACCTGACCGCGAGTTCGACCTGTTCTGCAGCCGCGGCTTCGCGGTGGCCAGCGTGGACTACGGCGGGTCGACCGGCTACGGCCGCGAGTACCGAGATCGGCTTCGACACACCTGGGGCGTGCTCGACGTCGAGGATTGCGTCGCGGTCGCCCGTGAGCTGGCCGTCGCTGGACTGGCCGATCCGGCGCGCACGGCGGTCCGGGGGGGCTCGGCCGGCGGCTGGACGGCGCTCGCCTGCCTGGCGTTCAGCGACGTGTTCTGCGCGGGCGCGGTGTACTACCCGATCAGCGATCCGGTGCGTTGGAGCGGCGGCCACACTCACGACTTCGAATCGCACTATCTCGAGTACCTGATCGGCGAACTGCCAGGCGACCTGCCGCGCTACGAGGCGGTGTCGCCGCTGGCGAACGCGCACCGAATCACCCGTCCGCTGGTCATGTTGCAGGGCGCCGACGATTTCATCTGCCCGCCCGAGCAGGCGCAGGCCATCGTCGATTCGGTCGCCGCGCGCGGACTGTGGCACCGCTACCTGGTCTTCCCCGGCGAGGGCCACGGTTTCCGGCTGGACAGCAGCGTGCGCGATTCGTTGCTGGCCGAGGCGCAGTTGTACAGCCACGTCATGGGCATCACCGTCGACCTGGGCTAGGAGAGAATCGCGATATGACATTGGACGCCACCACGGCCACCGACGCTCGGCCCCAGTCATTGCGCCGGCCGCCAGCGCTGCGGCCCGGCGACCGGGTTGCCGTGCTGTCGATCAGCAGCCCGGCCGATCAGGCCAAGCTGCCCATCGGCCTGGACGCGCTCCGCTTCGCGGGACTGGACCCGGTCGTGTACCCGTCCGCGCACGACGCGGGCACGATGCGCCAGTACCTCGCCGGCACCGACCAG
>JBDTXT010000207.1:0-5244 GCA_040006035.1 Pseudonocardiales bacterium
CGACCTGCGCAGTGACGACGGTGCCGTCCCCGCTCACCGAATCGACCTGCGATTGCGGCGTCACGGTCCTACGATCGCACGTCGGATCTGATCACCTGGCGCAGCGGACTACTGGCCGAGGGCGTGCGCGGGCGTAATCGCCCGCCAACGCGGTAGCGTTCGGTGTCTCACTCTGTGGGATAATCGGACGTATCGCTGGACGACCTGGCAATCGCCGGGTGACTCAAGAAACCAAGTCCCCGGACACGCCGGGAGGTCTCAGGCGGAGCGGTGCGGTCGATGCCGCTTCACTAGGAGTCCGACGCGGCACCCCAATTCGCGTGATGATCTTCCGTGGGACTGGTGGTAAGTCGCTGCACATCGCTGCCGTCAGGGCGGGCTGTGTAGATGCCTGGCTCCGGGCTGCCGACTGAAAAGACGATCCTGCTGCCGTCTGGCGAGAAGGCGACGTCGAAGGCGTGCGCTAGTGAGGACCCATCCGCCGTCTTCAGGGTGATCTCAGCCAGCCCTTGCCCCTCGGGGCTCACCCGGTAGAGCTTCCCCTTCGTTCCAAAGACGATCGTTCGACCGTCGGGCGACCAGTTCGCGTAGTCATCTGTGTATCCCCACGGGGTGATGCGGTGGGGCTGGCCACCGCTGGTCGGCGTGACGAACAAGGCGTGGTTTGCCGGTTCGCGGCGGGACGGGTCCATGCGATCAAGCAGTAGTTGGCTGCCATCGGGAGAGTAGGCCAGCGGGAGGTCGTCCCCGCCCCGGTTCTTGGCAATGCGGGTCAGCCCTTTACCGTCGGAGGCGCGGACGGTGTACACGCCATTCCGCGTCGGATCGCCCTCGCTCAAACCCTCGCAGGCAAGTCTTTTCCCGGACGGTTCCCAAATTGCGCAATGGGTCTCAAGGTCCGGGTCTGGCGAGGGAAATCCGTGGGCGTCGCCGGTCGAGCGCTCGAGCAGCGCCACGGCAGTGCTGCATTCGGGAGGGTTCAGGCAGGCGTAGAACGCAAGCACGCTGCCATCGGGTGACCAGTGCGGGTAATTTCCAGGGCTCCTGAGCAATTTCGGCTCACCGCCGTCAGGCCCGACTGTGTACAGGTCGGGCTCCTCGGTTCCGGGTACAAGCCGCTCGAACACGATCAGTTCACCTGCCCCCAACGGCGTTGTCTTCGTCGCGTCTGAGGATGGCTCAGTCGTGCCCGATGACGTCGCCACACTGGAGCCGGATGGGGCTGGTTGACCTTCATCTCCAGAATTACCACCGCATGCAGAGATGCTCGTGGCCGCAACCAACGCGAAGATGATCGGACGAACCAAGCGGAACCGCTTGGCCCTCAGCGTTGAGCGAAGAGACTGGTTCGGGATGGGAAACATTGGACGCTCCGTTCGCGTGTCGGCCGCCAGGTGAAACCGAATCTGTCGTCTCCCGCCCAATGTGAAGGCCCGCCAGTAGGCCACCTCGCTCGAGGAAAATCCGACGAGCGTCGGCCCGGCCCAGGCCGCAAGGGCGCCCAACGCGACACCCGTCCGCAGGCCTCGTCGGCTTCTCACGGCGACCCCTCTCTGTTCGTCCACTGAGCTCATCCGCTCAGGTCGATCGCATGCATCGTCGGCCCGCGGCACGCCGCGCCACATCGGGCAAAGCCTTAATTGCGGCGGGTCAGTGCCTTATCCCCCACCACATCGGGTTGCTCGGGACTACTAAGGCCGACTGCCACAGATTTAAGGCAGACACCCGATGTGCCGCCTCGGGCCTCGTCGCATGCTGAGCCATGCGGCACCGAGGAAGGGCGGCCGGATGCATGTCGAATACGGCGACAGACAGTGAGTACGGGCACCGCACTCCATACTGACCCCGTGGCAAGACGTGTGACGTGCCCGACGTTCGTCGGGCGCGGGCCGGAGCTCCGGCGGCTGGACGAGGCCGCCGACGCTGCCACGCACGAGGGCCGGATCGTGCTCATCGCGGGCGACGCTGGTGTCGGCAAGACCCGGCTGATCGAGGAGCTGTGTGCCCGTCGGCGGGCGTGTGGTGCCACGACAGCCGTCGGCGGATGCGTCGATCTGGGCGATGTCGGTGTGGGCTTCGCGCCACTCATCGAGGTTTTGCGCAGTTTCCGATCCCAGCTTGGGCCGGACAAATTCGACGAGCTGCTGGACCGGTCCGCACCGGAGTTGCGCCCGCTCCTGGCCGGTGGCCGCGACGGGCACGCTGCTCTTCCCGGGGCAGTGCTGGCTCACACGCTGGCGCTCCTCGACGCACTCGGCGACCAGCGAGCGGGCGCGGTCGTGGCCTTCGAGGATCTGCACTGGGCGGACGCTTCGACCCGTGACCTCGTGGCGTTCCTAGCTCGCAACCTCCGCACGGCAAAGGTGGTGCTCGTGCTGAGTTACCGCGAGGACGATCTCCACCGCCGGCATCCATTGCGACCGCTGCTGGCAGAACTAGCTCGTAACGCCGCGGTCGAGCACGTACAGCTGGGCCGAATGACGCGCAGTGAGTTGACCGTCCTACTGGCGGGCGTCGGCGGCGTCGTACCGACCGACGGAGTGGTTGATGCGGTCATGGCCCGGTCCGAGGGCAACCCGTTCTACGCCGAGGAGCTCCTCGCGCTCGGCGGTACCGGGCCGCTCCCATTGACGTTGCGGGATGCGATCCTCGCGCGGGTCGCCCGGCTCGCCGAGCCCGTGCAGGCGGTGTTGCGCGAGGCCGCCGTACTCGGCGATGAAGTGGACGAACGTCTGATCGCCGGTGTCACCGGTCGCGCCGTGCACGAGGTCGGCTCCGCGCTCCGGGACGCGGTCGCCCACCAGGTGCTGGTCTTGGGCGCCGATGGATGCCGGTTCCGGCACGCCCTGGTGCGCGAAGCCCTGTACGAAGACCTGTTACCCGGCGAGCGCCAGCGGTTGCATGAGACCGCCGCGTCGGTGATCAACGCGCGACCGGAGCTCGCCGGTGGACCCGAGCATGTCCGCTGGGCACGACTCGCCTACCACTGGGACGCGGCCGAGGACCAGGCAAATGCATTCGCCGCGTCAGTGCGTGCAGGCGTCGAGTCGGAGACGGTCGGCGCGCTGGCCGAGGCCACGACCCACTTCCAACGGGCGCTTGAGCTGTGGCCGCGAGTAACGGATCCAGAAGGCGGCGCCGGCATGGCCAAACTCGCGCTCGTCGTGCGCGCGGCCGATGCCGCATCGCACACAGGCGAGCCCGCGCAGGCCGTGGCCCTGATGGAGTCGGCCCTCGCTCTTCTGGATGAGAACGCCGCGCCGCCCGAAACACCAGCTCTGGTCCTCGAACGGCTCGGCGGCCACCGCGCAGCCGTCGGCGACGTGCCCGGCAGCGAGCAGGCTCATCAGGCGTCGGTCGAGCTACTCGCCGACGCTCCTCCATCGGAGGTGAAGGCGCTGTGCATCGCGGCGCTCGGCCGGCATCAGATGCTCGTCGGCCGGCTCGATGAGGCGGAGACGAAGCTGCGCGAGGCGATGGCCGTGAACGCTACGGTCGGATCGTCCGCGGTGCAGATCAATGTGCTGTCCAACCTCGGCGCGGTGCTGGTCCAGCTGGGTCGGATCGACGAAGGAATGGCGGCTCTTATCGAGGCGTTGCGCCTCGCCGAGCATGAAGAACGTGCCAGCGATATCAGCGGCGCCTATCTGGTCCTCACCGGAGCATTCATCGTCACGGCTCGCTACCAGGAGGCCGCGGACCTCGCCGCGACTGCTCTCAGCCATGCGCGCCAGGTGGGGATGGAGGCGTCCATCGGCAGCCGCCTAGCGTGCAACCGGGCGTGGGCGCTCCTGTGTCTCGGCCACTGGGACGAAGCAACGGAGTTACTGGCCGCTGCCGCGGCCCGTCACGGTGACAACGGCGCCCATGCGGCAGGCATCGCGGCGCGCCTTGCCTTATGGCGAGGCGACTCTGACGAGGCGGCGGCCTACTGCGATCGCGCGCTCCAGGCGCCCAACGGCCACCTGGCCGGGCCTGAACGCCTCGCGTTCGCCGCCGACGTCGCCGCGGGCCAGGGCCGCTTCGCCCACGCCCGGGCCCTCGCCCGAGACGCGTTAGCGGTGATCGAGCCGACCGACGACCTGTGGGTCGCCGCCGTCGTGTTCGCGATTGCAATGCAGGTCGAGGCCGACTGCGTCGACGCGGCACCCACCCGCGGCCCGCGAGCCGAAGACGTCGCCGAGGCGCGCGCCGTTGCCGACGAGCTGCTCATGCGCGCTCATGACAGGGCGAAGCGACTCACCAGTCCCGCCGTAGCCGCCCTTCCCGAAGCGTCGGCGTGGTTGGCCGTCACCGAGGCTGACCACGGCCGGGCGTGGGGCCGCTCCGATCCCGACCGCTGGGCCGCGGCGGCGAAGCAGTTCGACACGCTGCTCATCCCGTACCCGGCTGCGGTGGCGCGACTCCGTGAAGCCGACGCCGTGCTACGTGGGCGCGGCAGCCGCTTGCGGGCGACCGACGCGGCCCGGATCGCGCTGGCCACCGCCGAGCGGATCGGTGCGAAGGCGTTGACCGATCAAGTTCGGCTGCTCGCTCAACGCGCCAGGCTCGAGCTGGACGAGGCTCCTGCAGCAGCAACCCCAGAGGCGACGGCGTGGGCGGACCTAGGGATCTCGCCGCGAGAGGAAGAGGTGCTGGCACTCCTCGCCCACGGCCGCTCGAACCACGAGATCGCCAAGGAACTGTTCATCAGCGAAAAGACCGCGAGCGTCCACGTCACCCACCTACTGCGAAAGCTCGGCGTCGCAAGCCGTGTCGAAGCCGCAGCGATCGGGCAGCGCATCGGCATGGGACCCGACGTACGACCTCAGCCAGTGTCGTAGACACCTGGCGGTGGGCAGCGCTGCTTGGCTGAAGTGAGCTGGTTACTCGACCGCCGCGATGCGGGCGTCGCTGATGGTCGCGAATGATGACTGCGATGTTCACCACGGTGACCGTGCCCGACCGGGTAAATTTCATCCGGGTCATCATCAAGATCAGCACGCTGCCGCCGGCACCGAAATCGAAGAAGGTGTTGCGGCCGTCCACCATCGAAATCGTCGCTGGCGATCCCGTAAAGGCTGCAACTCACCCCGGCATTCGCGGATGCCTTGAAGAAGATCGCCCACCTGCCGACCGGCACGTTGCGGGACTATGTTCCCGGAACTCGATCGGGACGCTGCAGACCAGTAAATACGGGCCTTCCAAGTGTGGGCCCCGCGGGGCTCGAACCCGCAACCTACGGATTAAAAGTCCGCAGCTCTG
>JBDTXT010000208.1:0-5238 GCA_040006035.1 Pseudonocardiales bacterium
GCCGGCAGGGTGGGTGGCTTCTCGCCCGGCCGAAGGTTGGGCCCGGTGGTGGCGACGGACGGCGTGCTGGGCGCGGGGGATCCGCTGCCGCGCGGATCAGAGAACGTCGCCGTCGGGGTGAAGGTGTGCTTCGGCTCGGCGGACGAGCCGTCACAGCCGACCGCCACAGCGAGCAGCACGCACAGCAATCCCACTGCCACCAGGCGCCGGGATTGCCCCATTTGCATGCCCGAAATTGTGGCACATTCAGCCGGTTCGTGCGCCGTCATCCACAGGTCAGCATCGCCGAGCGGGCAACTCACGGCGGGCGGTCAGAGCCGTCTCCGTCCCCGAAGTCGAGCGCCATGGGCACGGCTGGTCGGTCACTGCCGCGGAGAACGGTCCGTCGTGCCAGCCGTCGGCGTCGTCACCCGAGCTGTGCCGACAGGGACAAGCGCCGTTCCAGCGGCACGAAGGGCAGATCGGGCCAGCGTTGGTAATCGGCTCAACTCCAGACCGGCAGAATGAATCGGTGCACCCCGCACTGGACATCCTCGGCCTGGTCGCCGTTATCGGCTTCGTCGCGGCCGGGGCCCGACGCGTGGGTTACTCCGAGCCGCTCGTCCTGGTGGCGGTCGGGGTCGTGATCTCGTTCATCCCGCACGTGCTCGAGATCGTGCTGACGCCCGACCTCGTGCTGATCGGGTTCCTACCGCCGCTGCTCTACGCCGCCGCGATCCGCACGTCGCTGGTGGACTTTCGCGCCAACCGCACGCCCATCCTGGTGCTGTCGGTCGGCCTGGTGGCATTCTCGACGCTGGCCATCGGACTGGTGGCCTGGTGGGTCGTGCCGGGGGTCTCGCTGGCCGCGGCCTTCGCGCTGGGGGCGGTCGTCGCGCCACCGGACGCGGTGGCGGCCACCACCGTCGCCCGCCGGGTGGGCATGCCCCGCCGCATCGTCTCGGTGCTCGAGGGCGAGAGCCTGGTCAACGACGCGACAGCACTGGTCGCCCTGAACACCGCCATCGCGGCCTTGATGCAGCACTCGTCGGTCTCCCCCGCACACATCGCGTGGGACTTCGTCCGGGCGGCCGGCGGCGGAGTGCTCGTCGGCCTCGTCGCGGCCTTCTTCCTCGCTGCGATCCGCAAGCGCATCGAGGACCCGGTGCTCGACACCACGCTGTCCTTCGCGGCGCCGTACGTGGCCTTCCTGCCTGCGCAACAGATCCACGGCTCCGGCGTTCTCGCGGTGGTAGTCACCGGCCTGGTGCTTGGCCACAAGGCGCCCGTCCTGCAGTCGGCGGGCTCGCGGATCGCCGAGAACATCAACTGGCGCACCGTGCAGTTCCTGCTCGAGAACGTCGTGTTCCTGCTCATCGGCCTGCAGATCCGGCCGCTGATCAACGGGGTGCGCGACGACCACGTGCCGTGGAGTGAGGTCATCCCGGCCTGCGCCATCGTCCTGGCGGCCACCATCGTTGCGCGCATCGTCTGGGTCTTCGGCGTGGCGGCGGTGTTCCGACTACTGCGCACGCAGGGGGCCTGGAGCTGGGCCGTCACCGCCGTCGTGGCCTGGGCCGGGATGCGTGGCGTGGTCACGCTGGCCGCCGTGTTCCTGCTGCCCCCAGACACCCCCGGCCGAAACGAGATCGGGCTGGCCGCCTTCACCGTCGTGGCCGGGACGTTGCTGCTGCAGGGGCTGACCCTCCCATGGCTCGTGCGGCGGCTGAAACTACGCGGGCCTGACGCCGCCGAGGACGCGCTGCAGGCCGCCTCCCTCGTCACCGACGCCGCCCGCGCCGGCCTGGCCGTGCTCGACGAGGTCCGCAGTGAGAACGATCCCGCCGAAGTGCTCGACCAGTTGCGCGAGCGTGGGATGCGCAGGAGCAACCAGTCCTGGGAACACCTGGGGCGGGCGCAGACCGAGCTGGAGCCGCCGGCGGCGACGTACTACCGGTTGCGGATGCAGATGCTGTCGGCCGAACGCGGTTCGATACTCGCCGCTCGTGACACCGGGCGCTATGACGACGAGGTGCTGCGCGCCGCGCTGACCAACATCGACATGGAGGAGGCGATGCTCGATCGGATCGAGGATGCCGCCGCCCGCCTCGACGACGAGCTGGTCACCTCGCATCACCGTGCGGGTGACTGCGAGCACCTTCGCGAAGCACCACGCGTCGCCGAACCGAGCACCCTCAACGGATGCGAGGAATGCGTGCGCGACGGCACGCGGTGGGTGCACCTTCGGCTGTGCCTGGCCTGCGGGCATGTGGGCTGCTGCGATTCGTCGGTGGGCAAGCACGCAGCTGGCCACTTCGCCGAGACCGGCCACCCCGTGATGCGCAGCTTCGAACCCGGCGAGGCCTGGCGCTGGTGCTTCGCGGACGACCTACTCGGCTGAGCGCCGACCTACGGCAGCCCGGTCGTCGGCAGCGCGCGAGTAATTCGGGTCGGTGGTCAGCCGGCTGTGCCGGGCGCCGTAAGCGAAGTAGACGACGAACCCAATGGCCATCCAGACGAAGAACCGGATCCAGGTCGCTGACGGCAGGTTGAGCATCAGGTAGAACGAGGCCAGGATCGCCAGGATCGGCACGACCGGCACGCCCGGGCAGCGGAACGCGCGCTCCAGGTCCGGGCGGGTGCGCCGCAGCACCATCACCCCGATGGCCACGAGGATAAACGCGAACAGCGTCCCGATGTTGACCAGTTCAGCCAGCGAACTGAGCGGCACGAACGTGGCGATCACCGCCACCACGACACCAGTGAGAATCGTGGTCCGGATCGGGGTCCCGAAGCGCTCGTTGACCTTGGAGAACGCCGGCGGCAGGAGCCGGTCGCGACTCATGGCGAACAGCACGCGGCTCTGGCCCAGCATCAGGATCATCATCACCGTCGTCAGGCCGACCAACGCGCCGACCGAGATCATCGTGGCGAAGCCGGGCTTGCCCACCGAGCGGAATGCCTCGGCCAGCGGTGCGTCGACCTTGATGTCGGTGTACTTGACCATGCCGGTGACCACGAGCGATACGGCCACATAAAGCGCGGTGCAGATGGCCAATGAGCCCAGGATCCCGATCGGCATGTCGCGCTGCGGGTTCTTGGTCTCTTCGGCCGCGGTAGCGACGATGTCGAAGCCGATGAAGGCGAAGAACACCAACGCGGCGCCGGTGAAGATGCCGGAGATCCCGAAGGAACCCGGCGAGAAGCCCATGTCTTGCAGCAAGGACGGCGTGCTCTTGGCGCCTTCGGCTGCCTTGGCCCCGGTCGACGGGATGAACGGCGAGTAGTTGCTCGACTTGATGTAGAACAGCCCGGCGATGATGACGAAAAGCACCACGCTGACCTTGATCACCACCATCACGATGTTGACCTGCGACGAGACCTTGATGCCCAGGCAGATGACGCCGGTGAGCACCAGCACGATCGCGGCGGCGACGAGGTTGTGCTTATCGCCGTAGGCGAAGTCCGGGATGGTGACGCCGGCCGACTTCATCACGTCGGCGAAGTACGTCGACCAGCCTACGGCGACTGTGCTCGCGCCGAGCGCCAACTCGAGCACGAGGTCCCAGCCGATGATCCACGCGACCAACTCGCCGAGGCTGGCGTAGGAGAAGGTGTAAGCGGAGCCGGCCACCGGCACCGTGCTGGCGAATTCGGCGTAGCACAGCGCCGCCAGAGCGCACGCGATACCGGCGAAGACGAACGACAGTGCGACGGCTGGACCGGCCTTGATACCCGCAGCCTCACCGGTGAGCACGAAGATGCCCGTCCCGATGACCACGCCCACCCCGAAGACGATCAGATCGATCGGGCCGAGTCGCTTGCGTAACTGGTGGGCGGGTTCCTCGGTATCGGAGATCGACTGCTCGATGGTCTTCGTACGCAAGAGGTTCACGCGGATTCTCCTCGCCGCCGCCGGGATTGCGCCGTCAACCTACCCAGGGCAATCGTGACTCAACCCACAAATGGCAATTCCGACGAATGGGCGTAATCTGCCGTTCACTTCGATGCCGCAAATTGGCAGACGAAATGCCCTGGCACCGACTACAGGAGAGCCTCATGCGACGGATACGACCTGCCCTGGCTGCGCTGGCGGCCATGATCACCGCAGCGACACTGATCACCTCGGCCTCGGCCGCCCCGGCCCAGAGCGAGCACCATCGTCCGGCGTCGGACGCGCCACTGGTGTTCGGCCACCGCGGCGCCGCGGGCTACCGCCCCGAGCACGCCACGGCCGGATATGAGCTTGCCGCGCGGATGGGCGCCGACTACATCGAGCCCGACCTCGTCCCCACCAAGGACGGCGTGCTGGTCGACCGCCACGAGCCCGAGATCAGCCAGACCACCGACGTCGCCAGCCACCCCGAGTTCGCGACCCGCAAGACGACGAAGATCGTCGACGGGGTGAGCACCACCGGTTGGTTCACCACCGACTTCACCCTGGCCGAGCTCAAGACCCTGCGCGCGATCGAGCGACTGCCTGCCATCCGCCAGCACAACACGCTCTACAACGGCAAGTACCAGGTCCCGACGCTCCAGGAGGACATCGACCTCTGGAAGGCGCTGGCCAAGAAGTTCAACCGGCATCTGGGCCTCGTCCCCGAGATCAAGCACTCGACGTTCTTCCGGTCACTGGGCCTGCCGATGGAGCAGCGGGTGCTCGACGTCCTGCGTCGCAACGGGCTCGAGCACGCCGATTCCGGCATCGTGATCCAGTCCTTCGAGGTCGGTAATCTGCAGTGGCTGCATCGCCGTACGGATGTGGCGCTGATGCAGCTGACCTCGGCCGCCGGCGCCCCGGCCGATTTCGTCGCCAACGGCGACCCACGCACCTACGCCGACATCTGCAGCGCCGCCGGCCTCAAGACGGTGGCCCACTACGCAACCTTCCTCGGCCCGGACAAGAACCAGATCGTCCCCCGCGACGCGACGGGCAAGTTGCTCTCGCCCACGTCACTGATCCACTTCGCCCATCAGGCCCATCTGCTCGTGGCGCCGTACACGTTCCGCAATGAGAACAATTTCCTGCCGTTGGACTTCCGGCGGGGTACGAACCCGGCGGACTACGGGGACGCCTTCGCCGAGTACAAGCTGTTCTACGCGCTCGGCGTCGACGGTGTGTTCAGCGACGACAGCGACACCGCGATCGCGGCGCGCGACGAATGGCTAGCCCAGGGGGCGCACAAAGCCGCCTGATCCTGTGGCGGACGTTCGGCGAGCGGTTGTGACTGATCTTCCTGCGCCCGCCGCGTCATGAGG
>JBDTXT010000209.1:0-5237 GCA_040006035.1 Pseudonocardiales bacterium
CCGGAACGGCAGCGACCGCCGAGCAACTCGTGTCGAGCTCGCCCCACGTCGCCGCCAGGTCGATCGTGGTCAGGTGATGCGGGCGCCCACGCGATAGGACCTGCTGTCTCGACCAGGATCAACTTGAGGTCTCACCGGCGGGGACTACGCCGCGCATGGTCACGCGCAAGCGAGTGGACCTCATCCGGGCGAGCCTAGGTCAGCCGACGTCGGTGACCGGTTCTGTCAGCAGGAAGACGCCGGTGCCCGCGTAGCCCGTGGCGGTGACCTCGTGCCCGTCGAGCGCGGTCAGCTCTGGGTCGACGCCGAAGCTCGGGCCGTCCGTGCGGCGCAGCAGCCAGGTTCGCTCGGGGGTTACCAGGGTCGCCGTCGACTGCTCGCTCTTCGACCCCTTGGCGACGTGCTTGATACGCACGGTTCCGCGCACGGTCTGGGTGCTCATCGCGGCACCGCCACACGTACCGTCGGCTCCCCGCCAGGATGCTCGCGGACGACCACGACCGCCTTGGGGCGGCCGCGCGTGGGCGGGACGAACGCGACGTGTGTCGTGGGTCGAAGCCCCTTGGCCAGCGCCGCGCCTGCCCCGTGCGTCGAGTCGAAGGTGCGGATGTGCACCGAGCCCGGGACGCTCTCGCCCAACAAGTCGCCGAGCCGAGTGTGGGTGAGGCCGGGACGGCTGCGCGCCGTCTCGTTGCTGGCGGTGGTGCTGAGGCTCAGTGCATCGCCGAGCGCACGGAGCGTGACCCGCCTGGCCAGGACGTCGCCGGAAAGGGCCGGCTGGGGGACCGATTTCGACGAGAGTCGGTGTGCGCCCGACGTGTGCGGGACGGCGTGCGGCGGTGCGGCGTTGACCACGAACGGCTGCAGCGAGGGGTCGCCGAGCAGGTCGAACTGCACCAGCGTCTTGAGGTCTGTCGGGTCGAGAAACGTCTGTCCTTGGACAAACCGCTGGCGGGCACTGAGCGCGGCCCGCCCGAGCGACGCCCCGCCGAGCACCTCCTCGAGGAACAGCCGGCACAGCACGTCGGCGTACTCGTTTGCCGACGCCGGCCCATAAGCGACGGTGGAGGCACCGAACACGCCGGCTGCACCGGCCAGCAGGTAGCTCATCCCGACACTGGCCTGCCCATGGCCGCGGCCGGCGGCCAATGGGCTGTGCCGTAACAGCATTCAGCGGCAACAACCGTGCCTGGCGCGACCATGCCATGAAGCCGCGCCGCCTCCACGGCATGCGGCAGGTCCCAGTTGTTCGGGCTGAGCTGGCCGTACCAGACCGGGTCGAACTCGCTGCCGTGACAGTTGACGAAGTGCAGCGGCGCGGACAGCACGGTCTTGGTCCAGCTCGGCCCTTCGGTGGGTGAGATGTGCAGCGTGCCGCTGACGTCGGGCAGCTTGCTGAGCGACAACTGGGTTGACCCGCGCCACACCTTCGCGCTGACTGCGAACACGGGCGCGGGATGTGAGCGGACGAGAGCGGACGCTGAAGTAGCGGCCGCGAGTTGCGTCACGAGCACCGACGGATCCGCGACCCCAACCAGGTCGGGGATCCGGCCGACCACCCGCGTGGCGCCACGGAAATCGGCGGGCGACGAACTGAACGGTGCGCCGCAGGCGTAGGGCAGGTCGCTGGGCACGAACTGATCCGGGTCGTCATCCGGATTGCCCGTCCACAACGGGTCGCTGAGACTGACCTGGCTGACCAGTTCGGGCCCACCGAGCAACACGAGATACGCCGGGCTCCACTTGGCGTAGATGTGGTCGATGGTGGCCTTGATCGCCGCGGAGTCCGCGGGCGAATCGACCTTGGCCGCGCCGACCCTCTTGGCGTCGCTGGCCGAGTCGATCGCGAAGAACCGCGTAGTGATCCCGCGCGTCTTGTCGGCCTTGGTCAGGGCGGTAACGGCGTGCCGGATCTTCGCCCACCCAGTAGCGCCGTACTTGGCTTTGGCTGCCCCTCGATGGGTGAGTACAACCTTGACGACAGCAGTCATAAGCGGCCTCACCTCTGGCGGAGAGCGTGTGCGACAGCGCTAGCAAGACTCTAACCTTGATCAGTGCCTCAAGCGTCAGGTGCCACGTAAGACTGCGATGTCGCGTGGGCGGCACTCCCGGCCGACCCGGCGTAGCGGTATCGGGGCTTAGAGCCGGCTGGCAGCGATCTTGGCTAGGGTGAGCGCGGCACCGCTGGGGGGTGACGCGGGCGTGCTGAACCCAATGACGATCAGCATGTCGCCCCTGGTGAAGTAGATGACGTCGGTATGGGCCCCGGACAGTTCGAAGGCCTGATCACCCAGTCCGCCAACTGGGATAGCGCTGGGGTTGTGGCGAGCCCGGTCGTAATCGGCCCGCCCCTGCGTGGGAAGGGCATTCACGGTCAGGACCGGCTTAGGGTAGCTGCCGTAGATGCAGACGGTCGCGCCGGCGCTGCTGATCGCGCTGCCTGTGCCGGGGTCGTTGCCCACGGTGGTGCTGACGTCCTGTTCGGTGATCAGCGAACATGCCGCGGCATCAGCCACGGCAGGCTTCGCTGCGCTGGTAGGGGCGTTCGACGAGCTCGCGGCGACCGCTGTTGCGGTGGTACTGGCTGGGGCAGCCGAGGAACTGGCTGCACTGCCCTCGGAGTGGGGAGCCGTGGTGATGGCGTGGGTGGGTGAACCGCTGCTACCGCATGCGGCGAGGAGCAGGCATCCGACGAGGCCGGACGTAGCGGACGCGATGTTGCGCAAGTGTCTCTGTGTCATGACGTTCTCCCTCGATACACATCTTGGGTACCTCATTTTATTACAGTGCGCTGTAATTAATACTGGGAGTATGCAAGCCAGGATGACCGGCGTCAAGAGGCGATGCGACGGCTCGGCGCGTCGTGCCCACGCCGAACGCGTACGCGAGACCGTGCTGGACACCGCACGCGAGATGCTGCAGCGAGACGGCTACGCGGCGACAACGATTCCGCAAACCCGCACTCGTCCGAGCCGTCGTCCACCCAGGCCCTGCAAGGCGTCGGACCGGTCGCAGCCGAAACCCGCTCCGACACACTGGCCGCCGAGGTCGCACCCCGCGTCACTCCGATCCTGCTACTCGTCCACGCCGCAGCCGAGCACGACCGCGAACTAGCCGTGCTCGAACGCGAACTCGACGACAACCGCCGAGCCCGCATGACCGACAACGCGCGGCGTATCGCCGACGCCGGACACCTACCCGACGACCTCCCCGTCGAGCGGGCCGGCGACATCCTGTGGACCTACAGCTCCCCGCAGATATACGACCTACTCGTGATACCCAGTGGCTTGGACCCTCGACCGACACGCCGACTTCATCGCCGCCGGCGTGGCCGCTCACCTGCACGCCTGAGCAAGCCCGCAGTGCCATCTACTGTCGCGACACAGTGCCATCTACCGTCACGGGTCAGGCTCGGTACCGAGGACATGCTCGAGATCGACGGCTGGGGCAGGTGCGCAGACGGGCGTCGTCGGCCGGTGCAGTGATCAGCGGCGGGTGGCGATCAGTATCTCTGTGTCGCCTGGCCAGTCCCGGAACCATCCTGTTGGCGAGCGGTGCTCGAGCAGCTCGCGTAGTGCGGCGATGAACTCATCCAGCCGACAACCGAAGAGGTGCGGAGCGGCGTAGGACATGGACAGGCAGCCAGCGACGACGCCATCGACGTCGCGGACGATGTCCGGCCGGCCCTGGGCGACCACGGTGCGCGAGGTGCCGAACGAGGTGCCCTCCAATGTGCGCTCGAACCGCTCAACGCTGTAATCGGCGACGAGCCGGTTGCCCGAGCGCAACTCAGAGTCGAGGAAAGTCACGATCAGCTCGCGGATCTGGTCGTGGGGGATCGGTGAGGTACCTGTGCGCGCTGGTGGTGCCCCCCGGCTCGGATCATGGCTGATCAACGCCAACGAGCCGCCCCGCTCGAGAAGCCGATACACCATCTCAGCCACCGCGAGCCGGTTTGTGCGGTGAAACGACTGCCCGAAGGTGACCACCCGCGCCGGGGGCAACCCGAGCTCGGACAGGTCCTCCGCGGTCGCGCGCACGAAGTCGATCGAGCCCAAGCCCGCGGCGGCCGCATGCGCGCGAGCTTCGTCGAGCATGCCCGGGTCGGGCTCTACCAGCGTGACGTGCTCGAACAGCGGGGCCAGTTGCACGCCCACGGTCCCGGGTCCGCTGCCGACGTCCACCAGATGGCCGGTCCCATCCAGATTCAGCTGCTCAGCCAGAAGGCTCGGCAGATCCGCCGAATAGGGTGGCCGGCCGCGCAGATAGTACGGAGCGGCCCCGAGGTATTGCGTCGGGTCGTACTCCACCGCGCCATGCTCCCACGCGCTCGGAGCACGACCGCGACCTGTTCTTCGATGCACGCTTCCAAGCGCGCATTTGCGTGTGTGTTGACTCGGCGAGGCTGGCACGCTTGGCCAAATGAAGCCCTCAATGGTTCTGATTCACAGTCCGTTTCTCGGACCGGCCACCTGGCGGTCAACCGCCCGAGTGTTGGAAGGCGAGGGACGACGCGGGCTGGTGCCAGATCTGTCGGCTGTCGCGCATAGCGCGCCGCCTTACTGGCCGGCAGGGCTCGAGTCGATCATCCGGACAGTCGCCGACGGCCCAGTTGTCCTCGTCCCGCACAGCAACGCCGGCCTGTTCGTCCCAGCGGTCATTAAGGCGCTCGGAGATCAAGTTCGTGGTGTCGTGTTCGTCGACGCTGCGCTGCCAGGCGTTGGCCACCACAGCAAATCCGATTTCCTACGCAGGCTCGCCACCGTCGACGGACTGTTGCCGCCGTGGACGTCGTGGTGGGACGAGGCCGACGTCGTCGATCTCTTCCCGAATGCAAGCGTGCGGGCCGAGGTCGAAGCTGAGCAACCGCGGATACCGCTGGCCTACTACGACCATCTGCCGCCCGCGCCGGATGGCTGGGCCCTGCCTCCTTGCGGCTACATCTGGTTCGGTGCGCCCTACGACAAAGGCGCCGAACAGACGGCGCAGTGTGGCTGGCCGACTGCGCACCTGCCCGGCGGGCACCTGCACATGCTTGTCGACCCGGATGCCGTTGCGACAGCTGTGCTGAAAATGGCCGGCGCCTGGCGCTGACCTGCGCTGATGAGTGGGTCAGGCGTCGATTGATGTGCCGTTGCTCCAGCCGTGCCAGCGGTCGATTTCAACGTGGGCGCTGACGCGTGGGCGTTCCCGGTTGCGGTAGGGCCGGCCGGTGTAGTGCTGAGAGAGTCGGTCGA
>JBDTXT010000210.1:0-5216 GCA_040006035.1 Pseudonocardiales bacterium
GCTGCTCCACCGAGTTCGGCGCCGAGCCGAACACGCACACCTGCCCGGTCTGCCTGGGCTTGCCGGGCGCGCTGCCCGTGGTCAATGAGGTGGCGATCGAGTCGACCATCCGCATCGGGCTCGCGCTGAACTGCTCGGTCGCGCCATGGAGCCGCTTCGCTCGCAAGAACTACTTCTATCCTGACATGCCGAAGAACTACCAGATCTCGCAGTACGACGAGCCGATCTGTGTCGACGGCTACCTCGACGTCGATGTCCAAGGCGCGACGTACCGCGTCGGCATCGAACGCGTGCACATGGAGGAGGACACCGGCAAGAACACTCACGTCGGTGGCGCGACCGGGCGCATTCACGGCGCGGAGTACTCGCTGGTCGACTTCAACCGGGCCGGGATTCCGCTCATCGAGATCGTCACCAAGCCGGTGCCCGGCACGGGGGCGTTGGCGCCCGAGGTGGCCAAGGCCTACGTCACTGAACTACGCAACATCCTGCGCACGCTCGGCGTCAGCGACGTGCGCATGGAACAGGGCTCACTGCGCTGCGACGTCAACACGTCGCTGAACCTGCCCGGCGCCGAGTGGGGAACGCGCACCGAGACGAAGAACGTGAATTCGTTGCGCAGCGTCGAGCGCGCGGTGCGCTCCGAGATCATCCGGCAGGCCGGGCTGCTCGACGCCGGCACGCGGATCTTCCAAGAGACGCGGCACTTCAACGAGAGCACGGGCGACACCCGTCCCGGCCGGAGCAAGGAAGAGGCGACCGACTACCGCTATTTCCCCGAGCCCGACTTGGTGCCCGTCGCGCCTGATGCCGACTGGATCGAGCGACTGCGCGCCGGGCTGCCTGAACTGCCCGCCGCCCGCCGGGTGCGGCTGCGCGAGTCGCTCGGCGTCAGCGCCGAGGACATGCAGCAGATGACGAACGCAGGCGTGGTCGATCTGGTCGGCGCCACTGTCGAGGCAGGCGCACCGGTGGGCGAGGCCCGCAACTGGTGGCTGGGCTACCTCGTGCAGCAGGCGAACTCGCGCGAGATCGAGGCGGCTGAACTGCCCGTCACGCCGGAGCAGGTGGCCCGACTGGTCGCGCTGGTCACAGACGGCACGCTGTCGGTGGCGCTGGCACGTCAGGTTGTCGACGGCGTGCTGCAGAGCGGAGCCGACGTCGATGCGGTGATCGCCGAGCGCGGGCTGCAGCGGGTGTCGGACACCGCAGCCCTGCAGAAGGCGGCCGACGACGCGATCGCGGCTAACCCGGATGTCGCCGACAAGGTGCGCGGCGGCAAGACCCCGGCTGTCGGTGCGCTGGTCGGCGCGGTTATGAAGGCCACCCGCGGCCAGGCCGACGCTGCCGCTGTCCGCACGATCCTGCTCGAGCGTCTCGGCGTGTCCGAGTAATTGAACGACCGTCGCGCACCGGGCACCGCTTCGATCATGTTTTCC
Organism: Pseudonocardiales bacterium; assembly: GCA_040006035.1. Lineage (GTDB taxonomy): Bacteria > Actinomycetota > Actinomycetes > Mycobacteriales > Jatrophihabitantaceae > QHCC01. The sequence goes on from JBDTXT010000210.1 coordinate 1,440, forward strand.
CCGCTGGGCACCGGTTCGGTGCCGTCAAACCGACGACCAGCGGGGAAAACGTGATCACCAGAGCCGTTGCCGCAGCTGTGCTGGTCGGCGTGGTTGCCTGCGCCACACCGGGGCCGGCCGTGGCCGCGCCGGCTGGACCCACGGTCCAGCCGGTTGGACCGACGGTCCTGTTCCACATCACCGATCCACGCATCACCGAGGCCAGCGGGATCGCAGTCGGCCTGGCCAGCCCGGGCGTCGTGTACGTCCAGAACGACAGCGGCGACCAGGCCCGGTTCTTCGCTCTCGACGCGCGCTCCGGGCGGACTGTGGCCACCTACACCGTCCCGGGTGCGACCAACGTGGACTGGGAGGACCTCGCGGTCGCCCCCGACGCTAGAGGCGTGCCGTCGGTCTGGCTTGCCGACATCGGTGACAACTCTGCCGCCCGCGACGAGATCGACGTCTACCGCGTCGACGAACCCCACCTCGACGCGTCCTCGACAGACGCGGCCGCCCCGACCGCGCCGCCTGACAGGTGGCGGCTGCGATACCCGGACGGACCGACTGACGCCGAGTCCCTGGCGGTGTCACCGCACGGCGCGGCGTATGTGGTCACCAAGACGCTGAGCGGCGACGCCAGGGTTTATGCGCTGCCTGCCCGTGCGGATTCCTCGCGCGTGCAGGTGCTGCGCCCGCTCGGCTCGCTGCACATCGGCTTCAGCGGCACGGCAGGTGGACCCAACCGGTTCGGCCAGCGGACGGCAACGGGGGCCGCGCTGTCGCGCGATGGGGCGATGCTGGCCGTCCGCACCTACACCGACGCGTATCTGTGGCGGGTGCGCGGCTCGGACGTCGCCGCCGCGATCCGCACCAAGCCGATCCGGCTCGCGCTGCCGGCGCAGCCGCTGGGGGAGGGGGTCGCGTTCGATGGCACCCGATTGCTGATCGACTCGGAGCGCAGCGGGTCGGCGGTGTACGCGCTCGCGCTGCCGGCGGTGCCAGCCAGCCAGGCGCCCAGGAGCGCCACGTCAGCCGCACCGATCCAATCCGCGCCTGCGCCGGCTGACGATCATCGCGACTACCCGCCCTGGGCCGGAATCGGCGCCGGCCTGCTGATCATCGCGATGGTGTACCTCGCCTTCCGGTTCATCGGTCAGGACCAACGTCAACGGATCCGCGACCGCCGTCGCAGCCGCCGCTAGCCTCACCTGTTATGACTGCTGCGCTCGGGCACCTGAGCACGACCAAGTGGGTGCTGCTCGTCATCGGCGGGTTCATCGTCCTGTCGATCCTCGCGGCGTTCATCGGCCGGGCGCTGATGCGCCGTGGTGTACACCCCCCGTTCATCGTCCGCCGGATCAACCGAATCACCGAGCGAATCATCGACGTCATCAAGAAACCGATCACGATCGCGGTGCTCGACGAGGTGGCCGAGGTGCTGCAGGCGGGGCACTACACGCGAAACATCGCCGCAGCCCTGAAGGAGAACCAGGAAGAGATCAAGATCATGTTCGCCGAGAAGATCAAACAGGATCCGACCGGCCGAAACCTGCGGCTGCTGCCGTTCCACGACCGGCTCATCAACGAGGCCAGCGAGACGACCCTGCGCGTGCTGCTCGAGGTACTCGCTGACCCCCGCACCGACGAACTCGTCTCGGATCTGCTGCGCGACAACATCATCCAGATCCGGGCGGCGGTGCGGGCCCGTCAGGGCGGCTACTAGGCGTGCGTTCAGATCCAGTCATCGCCTCGAGCCGTGGATGCGCGCGGGTCGCAGCGGGCAGAACACTTAGGAGCTGACTCGCGCCGTCAGGCCGGGGAGTTCGCGCTGCCGCCGGCGGGCGGCGGGATTCGAATGACCCGCTCGTCGGCAGCAACCGGTTTCCCCCTACCGTCGCGGTTCGACGTGGTCAACCAGAGCACGCCGTGGGCAGAGTCGCCCACCACGGTGCGCAGCCGACCGTAGGTCTTCTCCAAGGCCACGCCCAGTTTGGCTGCGGCCACGGCGCCGGCTTTGGTGCTCAGCGCTGACGAGAGCAGCGCCTTGCCGTCGAGTGAGGTCACGAAGAGCTGGTCGGCCAGGACGGCGCAGCCACCGGGACCACGCCGGGTCGAGGGCATGGCCGCGATCGGCTCTGTGGCCGGCCCGTTCGTGCTTGGCCAGCCGTAGGAATCGCCACCGCTGAGCACATTGATCTCGTCCGGACCGGCCGACCCGTGCGTCTCGACCTCGACGAGCCGGTTGGACTCGGCGATCAGGCACAGACCGTCGACGACGCGGTGCCCGCTGGTGAACACCGGCGACGCCGGCGCCGGGTTGCCCGGAGCGGGCTGGCCGATGTCGGTCACCCGCAGCACCTTGCCGGCCAGGCTCTTCGGATCGGCCGCGAGCTGGGGACGGCCGGCGTCACCCGTGCCGATGTAGAGCAGCCCGTCGCTGCCGAACACGATTCGGCCGGTGTTGCCGGTCCTACCGCGCGGGATGCCGGTGAGCACAGGTGTGGCCGGCCCGGTGAGGGTGAAGGTGAGTACGCGGTTGTCGACCGACGTGGTCACGTAGGCGAAGATCAGGCTGTCCTGCGCATAGTTCGGCGACAGGGCGAGGTCGAGCAGTCCGCCGTCGCCGCTCGTGCTCAGGCCGGTCAGGGTGCGCACCGTCTTCACCGGCTTGCCGGGCTGGGGCTGCACCTGCACGATGCGCCCGGTCGCCCGCTCGCCGACGAGCGCAGTGGCGTCAGGCAGGACGGTGAGTCCCACCGGCGAGCTCAGCTTGGTGGCGACGACGAACGGGTCGACCGTCTTCGTGGACTTCGGCGTGCGCCCCGGGGATTTCGGTGCCGAGGGGATGTTCGGCCCCTGCTCGTCCGTACCACCACCCGGCCCGTTCGGCGCGGCGCCGCCCTCGCCTTGGAAGGTCGGAGCCGGAACCCAGGTCGGGGCGCCGCCATTCGCCGCCGTCCCGCAGCCGGCCAGCGACAGCATCGCCACCGCAGCCAGGATTGGACGGCGGAGGCGGGGCATGCCGTCCAGTCTGCCTCGTCGTACTTAAGAGCCGTCCATAACGTCAAGTCGATAGCCTCGAACAGTGACGACGATCTGCCTGCCCGACGCCGGAGCGCGTGAGCTGCTCGGTGAGCTGCCCGACGGGATCGAGACCGTCACCTGGGACGGGACGGGGCCTGCGCCGCCCGGCATCACTGACGCCAGCTTGCTGGTGGCGCCGTTCGGCCCGATGGCGCTGAGCGCTGAGGCCCTGGCCCAGCTGCCGGCTCTGGAGGTCATCCAACTGCTGTCAGCCGGCGCCGAAGCCTGGCTCGGGCATGTCCCTGACGGTGTGGTGCTGTGCAACGCACGTGGCGCGCACGGCGGGTCCACGGCTGAGCTCGCGGTGGCCGGGATCCTCAGCCTGCTCAAGGATCTGGCCAAGTTCGAGCAGACGAAGCAAACCCACGAGTGGGCTCGCGGCGAGACGGACGGCCTGGTGGGCAAACGGGTGCTGATCCTGGGGGCCGGCGACATCGGGCGCCGCATCGCCGCGGTCGCCCAGATCTTCGACGCCGAGGTCACCTTTGTCGGCCGCCGGGTCCGCGCGGGCGTGCACGGGGTGGCCGACCTGCCGCACCTGCTGCCCCAGCACGAGATCGTGGTCATCGCGCTACCGCACACACCGCAGACCGTGCGCCTCGTCGACGCGAGCTTCCTGGCCGCCATGCCCGACCACGCGATGCTGGTCAACATCGCCCGCGGGCCGATCGTCGACACCGACGCGCTGCTGGCCGAGCTCGGTACCCGCCG
>JBDTXT010000211.1:0-5210 GCA_040006035.1 Pseudonocardiales bacterium
ACGACCGTCTGATCGTGCGTGGCGCCCGAGAGCACAACCTCAAGGACGTCAACATCGACCTGCCCCGCGACTCGCTGATCGTCTTCACCGGCCTGTCTGGATCAGGCAAGTCCAGCCTGGCCTTCGACACGATCTTCGCCGAGGGGCAGCGCCGCTACGTCGAGTCGCTGTCTGCCTATGCCCGCCAGTTCCTGGGCCAGATGGACAAACCCGACGTCGACTTCATCGAAGGGCTCTCCCCGGCGGTCTCGATCGACCAGAAGTCCACCTCCCGCAACCCACGCTCCACGGTCGGCACGATCACCGAGGTCTATGACTACCTGCGCCTGCTCTACGCCCGCATCGGCAAGCCCCACTGTCCGATCTGCGGCGAGCCGATCAGCAAGCAGACACCGCAGCAGATCGTCGACCGCATCCTCGAGATGCCCGAGGGCACCCGCTTCCAGGTGCTCGCGCCCGTCATCCGCGAGCGCAAGGGCGAATACGTCGACCTGTTCGCCGAGCTGCAGACCAAGGGCTTCGCCCGGGTCCGCGTCGACGGCGTCGTACACCCGCTCACTGACCCACCGAAGCTGAAGAAACAGGAGAAGCACACCATCGAGGCGGTGGTCGACCGGCTGACCGCGAAGGCATCCAGCAAGCAGCGCATCACCGACTCCGTCGAGGTTGCGCTGGGGCTGGCCGGCGGCCTGGTCATCCTCGACTTCGTCGAGCTCCCTGAGGACGACCCTCACCGCGAGCGGCGCTATTCCGAGCGACTGGCCTGCCCCAACAACCACCCGCTGGCCATCGACGAGCTCGAGCCGCGCTCCTTCTCCTTCAACGCGCCGTTCGGCGCCTGCCCGGTGTGCACCGGCCTGGGCACCCGCAAAGAGGTCGACCCCGAGCTGGTCGTGCCCGACCCAGAGGTCTCCCTCGCTGAGGGTGCGATCGCGCCCTGGGCGGCCGGCCAGACCAGCGAATACTTCCTCAGGCTGCTGCAGGGCGTGGCCGACGCCGAGGGCTTCGATCTCGAAACGCCGTGGGAGAAGCTCCCGGCCCGGGCCCAGAAGGCGGTGCTGCACGGCACCGGCGAGCAGGTGCACGTCAGCTACCGCAACCGCTACGGCCGCGACCGCTCCTACTACGCCAACTACGAGGGGGTGGTGCCGTGGATCGAGCGGCGCTACGCCGAGACCGAGAGCGACTACTCGCGCGAGAAGTACGAAGGCTTCATGCGCGAGGTGCCGTGTCCGACCTGCGGTGGCACCCGGCTCAAGCCCGAGATCCTGGCCGTGACCATCGGGGGGCGCTCGATCGCCGAGGTCGCGGCGCTCTCGATCGGCGAGGCGGCCGACGTGCTGCGCGACCTCGAGCTGAGCGACCGCGACATGTTCATTGCCGAGCGTGTGCTCAAGGAGGTGCACGCGCGGCTGGGTTTCTTGGTCGACGTCGGCCTGCACTACCTCTCGCTCGACCGCGCGGCTGCCACCCTGGCCGGCGGCGAGGCGCAGCGCATCCGGCTGGCCACCCAGATCGGCTCCGGCCTGGTCGGCGTGCTCTACGTCCTCGACGAGCCCTCGATCGGCCTGCACCAGCGCGACAACCACCGCCTCATCGAGACCCTCGTGCGGCTGCGCGACCTCGGCAACACACTGATCGTCGTCGAGCACGACGAAGACACCATCCGGGCCGCCGACTGGGTCGTCGACATCGGACCGCACGCCGGAGAGCACGGCGGCAACATCGTCGTCAGCGGCACCGTCGACGACCTGCTCACCTGCGAGGAGTCGATCACCGGCGCTTACCTGTCGCGTCGTAAGCAGATCCCGGTACCGATGGTGCGCCGGCCGCGCTCCAAGAGCCGCGAACTCGTCGTCGAGGGTGCCCGCGAGCACAACCTGCGCGACGTCGACGTCGCGTTTCCGCTCGGCACATTCATCGCGGTCACCGGCGTCAGCGGTTCGGGCAAGTCGACGTTGGTCAATGACATCCTCTACAACTCGCTGGCCAACAAGATCAACGGCGCGAAGCTGCCGCCGGGTCGGCACAAGCGGGTGCGCGGTGTCGAGCAGCTCGACAAGGTCGTCGGGGTCGATCAGTCGCCGATCGGCCGCACGCCGCGGTCCAACCCGGCCACCTACACCGGCGTGTTCGACCACATCCGCAAGCTGTTCAGCGAGACCACCGAGGCGAAGATCCGCGGCTACCAGCAGGGCCGGTTCTCCTTCAACGTCAAGGGTGGCCGCTGTGAGAACTGCGCCGGCGACGGCACCATCAAGATCGAGATGAACTTCCTACCCGACGTCTACGTCCCGTGCGAGGTGTGCAAGGGCGCCCGGTACAACCGCGAGACGCTCGAGGTGCATTACAAGGGCAAGACGATCAGCGAGGTCCTCGAGATGCCGATCGAGGAGGCGGCCGAGTTCTTCGCCCCGATTACCCGGATCGCCCGCCACCTCGACACCCTGGTCGACGTCGGGCTCGGCTACGTCCGGCTCGGGCAGCCCGCGCCGACGCTGTCCGGGGGTGAGGCGCAACGAGTGAAGCTGGCCTCGGAGCTGCAAAAGCGCTCCACCGGCCGCACGATCTACGTGCTCGACGAGCCGACCACCGGTCTGCACTTCGAGGACGTCAGCAAGCTGCTCGGCGTGCTGCACGAGCTCGTCGACAAGGGCAACTCGGTGATCGTCATCGAGCACAATCTCGACGTCATCAAGACGGCCGACTGGATCATCGACATGGGCCCCGAGGGCGGCTCGGGCGGCGGCATGGTGGTGGCCGAGGGCACGCCCGAAGAGCTCGTCGAGGCCCACGGCTCATACACCGGGCAGTTCCTGCGGCACATGCTCGAGGAGCCGCCAGCGCCCAGGCCTGCGAAGAGGGCCCGGCCCCGAGCGAAGTCCAAGGCAGCCGCTCGATGACCGATCCGACGGTCCGCACTCGCATCCAGATCTGCATCGACTGTGCTGACGCCGACGCGCTGGCTGAATTCTGGGCTCGCGCGCTCACCTACGACCGGCATTTCATCGGTGGCTGGCAGCACGCGATCGACCCGGCCGGCGTCGGTCCGGTCGTCTGGTTCCAACCGGTTCCCGAGACCAAGGTCGTGAAGAACCGGCTGCACCTCGACATCTGGTTCGACACCGAGGGCGGAGCGACGCAGCGCCGCGACGAGCTGGTCGACATAGGTGCGACGGCGGTGCGGCGCGAGCACGACTTCTGGCTGCTGCTCGACCCGGAAGGCAACGAGTTCTGCCTGTGCTGGCCGCCGGTCGACGGTGGCTGAGCTGGGCGGTGCAGTACCCACGCTGCGCACGCAGCGGCTCGTCCTGCGGGACTGGACCGATGCCGATCTGGAGCCCTTCGCCGAACTGAACGCCGATCCGGAGGTCATGCGGTACTTCCGCGCCCCGCTCGAGCGTGCCGAGAGCGATGCGATGGCCGAGCGCATCCGCGCCCGGCTGGGCGAGAACGGTTGGGGGCTGTGGGCGGTCGAGGTGGTGGGCGGCGCGGCGTTCATCGGCTTCGTCGGCCTGGCGATGCAGAGCTTCCAGGCCCACTTCACGCCCGCCGTCGAGGTCGGCTGGCGGCTGGGCCGCGCCTCGTGGGGGCACGGCTACGCCGTCGAGGCGGCCCGGGCAGCGCTCGAGGTCGGGTTCGGCGCCGGGCTCGACGAGATCGTCTCGATGACGTCGGTGACGAACCACAAGTCTCGCCGGGTCATGCAGAAGTTGGGCCTGACCCGCGACCCGGCCGACGACTTCGAGCACCCAGCCCTGCCCGAGGGTCACCCACTGCGGCCGCATGTGCTTTACCGAATCGCCGCTCCGAGCGCCACGCAACCCGGTGGCCAATCCTGACACGACCATGTCAGAATTAGCTGCATGAACAATCTCGAAGCCTTCATCGCCGGGCTGCCCAAGGCGGAACTGCACGTGCACCACGTTGGATCCGCCTCGCCGCGCATCGTGGCCGAGCTGGCGGCCCGCCACGAGGGCGGCTCGCCGGTGCCCGCCGACCCGGCCCTATTGGCCGACTACTTCACCTTCACCGACTTCGGGCACTTCGTCGAGGTCTATCTGTCCGTTGTCGACCTGATCCGCGACCCGGCCGACGTCTGGACCCTGACCTATGAGGTCGCGCGGGACCTGGGGGCGCAGAACGTGCGTTACGCCGAGCTGACCCTCACGCCGTATTCGTCGATCGTCCGGGGCATCCCGGCCGAGGCATTCTGTGAAGCCGTCGAGGATGCCCGGCAGCGGGCCGCGGCCGACCACGGCGTGCAGTTGCGCTGGTGCTTCGACATTCCCGGTGAGGCGGGGCTGCCGTCCGCCGACGTCACCCTCGACGTTGCGCTGCGCCAGCGCCCGGACGGGCTGGTCAGCTTCGGGCTGGGCGGCCCCGAGATGGGGGTCGGCCGGGAGCAGTTCGCGCCGCACTTCGCGGCCGCCCGTGCGGCGGGACTACACAGCGTGCCGCATGCAGGGGAGTCGACGGGGCCGCAGACGGTGTGGGACGCGATCACTCACCTCGGCGCCGAGCGCATCGGGCACGGCATCGCGGCCGCGCAGGATCCGAGGCTCATGGAGCACCTGCGCGAGCACCAGATCACGCTCGAGGTGTGCCCGACCTCGAACGTTTGCACCCGCTCGGTGCCCTCGCTCACCGAGCACCCGCTGCCCGCGCTGGTGGCGGCCGGGGTGCCGGTCACGATCAACTCCGACGATCCACACATGTTCTCGACCACGCTCAACCGCGAATACGCGGTGGCGGCGCAACTGATCGGGCTCAACGAGTCAGGCCTGGCGGACCTGGCCCGGGCGGCCGTCACCGCCTCGTTCCTCGACCCTGCCGCTAAGTCCACGCTGCTGGCCGAGATCGACGCCTACGCCCACTCGGCGGGCGGCAGCAGTCAGACGGGCTGACTACCCTCGGACAGGTGCCCGATCCGTCCACCTACCGGCCCGCGCCGGGCACTATCCCGGTTGGTCCCGGGGTGTACCGCTTTCGCGACACCCGGGGCCGGGTCATCTACGTCGGCAAGGCGAAGGGCCTGCGGCAGCGGCTGAACTCCTACTTCGCCGACGTCTCGGCGCTGCATCCACGCACCCGCCAAATGGTGACGACGGCCGCCAGTGTCGAGTGGACCGTGGTGCGCACCGAGGTCGAGGCACTGCAGCTCGAATACACCTGGATCAAGGAGTTCGACCCGCGCTTCAACATCCGCT
>JBDTXT010000212.1:0-5204 GCA_040006035.1 Pseudonocardiales bacterium
CGAGATATTCACGCCGCTGGCCGCCCGCCGCCAGGTGCTCTACTTCGCCAAGGCCGAGTACTTCAACACGCCCGGGATCCGCGGGCGAGCCATGGCCGCGTTCTTCCGCGGCTGCGGACACGTCCCGGTGGAGCGCGGCGATACCCGCTCCGCCGCCGGCGTCATCGACATCGGCGTCGAGTTGCTCAGCGGGGGCGGCGCGCTCGGCATCTACCCCGAAGGCACCCGCTCTCCCGACGGCCAGCTGCACAAGTTCCGTACCGGCGTCGCCAGGCTCGCGCTGCGCTCGGGCGCGCCGGTGCTGCCGGTCGGCCTCATCGGCACCCGGGAGGTTCAGCCGCCAGGTTCACACCGGTGGCATCGAGCGCCCGTTGCGGTGCACTTCGGCACCCCGATGCTCTTCGGCCACCGGGCGGCGGAGGAACGCAGCTCCCGCGTGCTGCGTGAGGTGACCGAGACGGTGCGCGAGGCCGTTCAGGAGCTGTCCGGACAGGACTACGTCGACAGCTTCGCGGTGTCCGGCGCGAGCGGCTGAGCCCGCCCGGCGCGAGCTTCCTAGACTGACGGAGTGTCCGCCGTCCTTGCCCCTGTCGTCGAGGTCCGCGACCTCGTCAAGGTGTACGGCGCCAAGCGGGCGGTCGATGGCCTGTCGCTCGCCGTGGCACCCGGTTCGGTGCTTGCGCTGCTCGGCCCCAACGGTGCCGGCAAGACCACGGCCATCGAGATCTGCGAGGGGTTTCGCCGCCCCGACGGCGGGTCGGTGCGGGTGCTCGGCCTCGACCCGATCGCCGACAGCACCGCGCTGCGGCCCCGGGTGGGGGTGATGCTGCAGGGCGGCATCGGCGGTTACACAGGCGCCCGGGCCATCGAACTGCTGCGGCTATTCGCGTCCTATGCCGTCCACCCGCACGATCCCGTTGCGTTGCTGGACAGTGTCGGGCTAGCCGATGTCGCGCAGATCCCCGTCAAGCGGCTGTCCGGTGGCCAGCAGCAACGGCTCTCGCTGGCGCTGGCCCTGGTCGGGCGACCGGAGCTGGTGTTCCTCGACGAGCCGACGGCAGGCATGGACCCGCAGGCTCGCCGCGGCACCTGGGACTTCATCCGGAAACTGCGCACCGACGGCGTCAGCGTGGTGCTCACCACCCACTTCCTGGACGAGGCCGAGCAGTTGGCCGACTCGGTGGTGGTCATCGACGCCGGCCGGGTGGTGGCGGCCGGGACGCCAGCCGAGCTGACGCGGTCCGGGGCCGAGGGGCAGATCCGCTTCCGTGCCGAGCCGGGGCTGCTGCTCGGTGCGCTGGTGGCGGCGTTGCCCGCGGGAAGCCGGGCCACCGAAGCGGAGCCGGGCCGCTACCTGGTCACGGGCGAGGTCAACCCACAGCTTCTCGCGATGCTGACCGCCTGGTGCGCCGGGCAGGGCGTCCTCGCCGACGAGCTCACCGTCGGGCGACGTAGCCTTGAGGACGTCTTCCTCGAGCTCACCGGACGCGAGCTACGCACGTGATCACGTCCTTCGCGCCTGCTCCGGGCGCCGCCCGACGGTCGCGGATGCTCGGCGCGCAGACCGCAATGGAGTTCCGGCTGCTGCTGCGCAACGGTGAGCAGGTCGGCCTCACTCTCGTCATCCCGCTTCTGCTGCTGTTCTTCTTCAACCTGCCCCTGCTGTACTCGTTGGACACGCCGCGGCGCGTCGACTTCGTGGTGCCGAGCATCATCGCGTTGGCGGTGATGTCGGCAGCGTTCACCGGCCTGGCGATCGGCACCGGGTTCGAGCGCAAGTACGCCGTCCTGAAGCGTCTCGGCGCGACCGCGCTGCCCCGCTCGGTGCTGCTCGGCGGCAAGACGCTCGCCGTGCTGCTCATCGAGGCCGTCCAGGTCGTGTTGATCTGCGCCTTCGGTTACCTCCTGGGCTGGCACCCGCACGGCGACCCGCTGCTGGCGCTGATATTGATCGTGCTCGGAACCGCGGCATTCGGCGGGCTCGGTCTGCTCGTGGCCGGGACGCTGCGAGCCGAGGTCACGCTCGCGGCCGCCAACTTGATCTGGCTGATCCTGCTGTTCGCCGGCGGCATCGCCATCCCGCTCTCCCGTTACCCGCAGGCGGCGCAGGACGTGTTGCAGTACCTGCCCTCGGCGGCACTCTCAGACGGTCTGCACCAGGTCCTGCAGGACGGGCACGGCGTCCCGGTGCGGGCGTTGCTGACGTTGCTGGTCTGGGCGGCGCTCGCGCTGCCGGCCGCTGCGCGGTGGTTCAAGTGGGAGTAGAGACGGGTGCGGCCGTCTCGGTCGCGCCGCCGCGTCGCAGCCGCGCCGACCGGCTGCTGTCCTGGACGAAGTCGTCAGTTGCCCTCCGGCGCCTGGCGCTGGCGTCCGTCGTGGCGAACGTCGGGATCGTGGTGACCGGCGGCGCGGTGCGGCTGACCAACTCCGGTCTGGGTTGCCCGACCTGGCCCACCTGCACCGGGTCCTCGCTTGTGCCAACCCGCAAGCTCGGTATCAACGGCGCTATCGAATTCACCAACCGGACGCTGACCTTCGTCGTGTCGGCCGTACTGCTGCTCACGCTGGTCGCAGCGTGGCGACAGCGCCGCGAGGTGCGGCTCGCCGCACTCGCCTTGGCCAGCATCCCGGCCCAGGCCGTCCTGGGCGGGCTGGTCGTGCACACCGACCTCAACCCGTGGCTGGTCGCGACCCACTTCCTGCTGTCGGCCGCGATCATCGCGGTGACGCTGCTGCTGTGGTGGCGGCTGACCGATTACCGCGCGGTCGAGATTGCGACCGGCGGACTGTTCCTGGCTCGGGCGAGCGCGGCTGCCGCGGCGTTCGTCCTCGTCATCGGCACGGTGGTGTCCGGCAGCGGCCCACATGCGGGAGACATCAAGAACGGCAGGGTCCACCGCATCCACATCTCGACATCCGGGCTGGCGCAGTTGCACGCCGACGCGGTGATGGTGCTGATCGGGCTGACGATCGGGCTGCTCGCCCTGGCCTACGCGTTGCGATTGGCCCAGCCGGTGCGGCGGGCGGCGGGAGTGCTTCTCGCTGTCGAACTCGCGCAGGGGGCGATCGGCTACACGCAGTACTTCCTGCACGTGCCGCCGCTGCTGGTGGCGGTGCACATGCTCGGCGCCTGCCTGGTCTGGATCGCCGCGCTGCGCCTGCTGCTGCTCGTCGAGCCCCGTGCTTCCGTGCAAGATTCTGGCGATGGTCCTGCGCGCAATCGATCCGATGGGATTGGCAAACCTGCACCTCATCACTGAGCTGGCCCGACGCCGCCGGCGGGCCCACCCGAACGCAGGCGCGATGCTCACCTGTGAAATTTCCGCCTCGAGGTTCCGTGTCGGCGCCACCGGGTCCATGATCGCTGGATGGAAGCGTCCGAAGAGCTGCGCCGCCTCATCAACGGGTTCCAGATATCGCAGGCGTTGCACGTCGCGGCGGAGCTAGGGCTGTCCGATCTGATGGCCACCGGTCCGCGCACGGTCACCGAGCTCGCTGAGCAGACCGGCACGCACGAGCCGTCGCTGTTCCGGTTGCTGCGCGCGTTGGCCTCTATCGGCGTCTACGAACAGCATCAGGACGCGCACTTCGCGAACAGCGAACTCGGTGAGGCCTTGCGAATCGACGCGCCTGGGTCGCCTGGTGGCTGGGCACGCCTCGTGGGCAGCCGCTACCAATGGCAAGCGTGGGGCGCGCTCGAGCACAGCGTGCGCACCGGGGAGAACGCCTTCACGTCGATCGAGGGGATGAGTATCTGGGAATTCCGGCAACGCCACCCGCAGGAAGGCGCCGTGTTCGATGCTGCGATGACTTCGCTGACGGCCCGGGTCGCCGATGCCGTCGTCGACGCATACGACTTCGGGGCTCACAAGACGCTCGTCGACGTCGGCGGCGGGCACGGTTGGTTGCTGGCGACGATCCTGGCTCGCACTCCGTCGCTGCACGGCGTCCTGTTCGACCAGCCCACCGTAGTCGCCGACGCGGCACCGACCTTGGCCGATGCCGGCGTGAGTAGCCGCTGCCGGGTGGTGGGCGGGGACTTCTTCGACACCGTTCCCGCCGGTGCTGACGCCTATCTGCTGAAGTCGATAATTCACGACTGGCCGGACGACGAGTCGGTCGCCATCCTGCGGGTCTGCCGTTCGGCCATGGCACCGAATGGCGTCCTGCTGCTGGTCGAGCGGGTGCTCGATGAGGGACCCGAGCGTGCCGGCACCGCCTTCTCCGACCTGAACATGCTCGTGCTGCCCGGCGGACAGGAACGTACCGTGGAGGAGTACCGAACGCTTCTCGCCACCGCCGGCTTGCGACTTGCAGGTGTGACCCCGGCGGGTCAGTCGTTCGTCTTGAGCGCGGCACCGGAGTAGTCCGGCGGCGCTCAGGTGGCGTGGGTGCGGTAGCGCAAGTAGATCATTGCGTTGCCGAAGCGGCGTTCGTCGAGCAGGTCGAGCTTCATGCTGACGTGTTCGGGCAGCGCCCGGGTTCCGCCGCCCACCACCACCGGCGCGAGAAACAGCTGGATCTCCTCTACCAGTCCGGCCTTGATCGCCTGGGCAGCGATGTGCGGGCCGCCCACCGTGATGTCGCGGCCGGCCGACGCCTTCAGCCGGCGGACGGATTCGGGGTCGAATTCTGGCTCGATCCGGGTCCTGGCGCTGGCCACCGACTGCAGCGTCGTGGAATAGACAACCTTGTCGGCCGCCTGCCAGACCTGCGCGAAGTCCATGGCGACCTGCGACTGATCGGTCTGAGTGTGCGCGGTCTCCCAATACGTCATCGTCTCGTACATCCGGCGCCCGTAGAGGTAGGTGCCGATCGGCCGCTCCAGGTCGTTGATGAAGGCGTGCACCTCGTCATCCGGCGCTGCCCAGTCGAAGTTGCCGTCCTCGTCGACGGTGTAGCCGTCGAGGGACGCGATCGCCGAATAGATCAGCTTGGCCATGGTGTGTCACCTCGACGTGGCAAATGGGGCTAAAGCAATTGGCTGATCGCGTAGATCGCCAACCCGGCGAGCGAACCGACGACGGTGCCGTTGATGCGGATGAACTGCAGGTCACGACCGACCTGCAGCTCCAGGCGCCGGCTCGTCTCCTCGGCGTCCCAGCGTTCCACGGTCGAGGAGATGACGTGGGCGATGTCGTCGGCGTAATGCGTGACGACGTGAGTGGTGATCCGCTGCAGCAGGTCGTCGATCTTGGCGCCGA
>JBDTXT010000213.1:0-5203 GCA_040006035.1 Pseudonocardiales bacterium
GGAAAGCGACGCTGCCCGCGGCGGCCGGGAGCTTGCCCAGATCGGCGCCAATCGGGATCTTGATCAACTGCGGGGCGCCGCCGGCCAGCAGTGCGCCGACCGCGCGCAGGGTGGCCAGGTGCTGGCACTCCACCCCCATGACGCTGCCCATGATCTCCTTCGACGTCATGTCGGTCAGCAACGTCAGATTGATCAGGTAACTGTCGGTAGCGACCTTCTCAAGGCTCGAGGCCAGCTTCACCACATCAGCCGGGGCCTTCAGGCCAGGCGCGGCAGCTGTGACGACCTTCAGGAACTTCGGGTTGGGGTTGTCCTGGATCTTGCCACCCAACGTCTTGGTCTGGGCCTGGAAGGCCTGGCGGTGCTCATCGTGCTGCATCATCGTGGTCTGGGCGAACTTCTTAACCACCGGATTGCCACCAGAGATGAACGGCAACGTCAAAGCCGTCTTGTAGGTGTTCACCGCGAGGCGCTCCAACGAGGAGGCCGTCTGCAGCACCTGAATGTCCAACGGCGTGTCCGCAGCCGCCGGGGTGGCCAACAGGCCGGCGAACATCGCACCGAAACCGCCGCTGAGCAACCCGACGGCAGCCGTGCCATAACCCAACCGGGTCAGCACCTCACGCCGTCCCAGGTTGAACCGCTCGACCTCATCGGTGTCGATCGACTGCCCTCGGCGCTCCTCCCTGATCTCGGCCAGCGCGGGCAGCGTCTGCCTGATCTGTTTGATCGCATCCACGTGCAGATCCTGCGACTCGGCCATCAGTTCGCGGAAACCTCTGTCATCCAGAGTCATATCAGCCATCCTGAGCGTCGAAGGTGAACGAGGCGGATTCGCCTCTGATGCCTTGTGCTCGACCGTAGGTCGGCTTTCTGGACCTCACGGCAATCCCGGGAAACAGGCAACGAAGTTGTTTAGGCCCGCTCGGCCACGACACCTCGGTAGTGCCCGGCGCAAGCGCTCGGCGCCGCACCTGAAGACATCACGCGGGAGTGGAACCGAAACGGTCTCCAGACTCGAACGGACTAGTGAAACCAGAAACTGTCCGAGGACCTTCTAAAGGCGGCCGTCTGACCAGATGTGCTCGCCGAACGGGGAGACGCGCTGTGGCGGACTTCGAAACGTTCCGTAAGCCGTTGGTCGCGCTCAAACGCGAACCGACGATCACCATCCAGAAGCGCGGCACGATGTCGCTGAACAGGTCCGCCCAGGTCGTTCTCGGATCGCCGGCGGCAGTCGAGCTGCTCTTCGACGCCGGGCGGCGGATCGTGGGACTGCGGCCAGTCGATCCCCGCGCCGATCACGCCTATCCGGTGCGGTCATCGACCGGGCTCGAGAACGGCCCGTTCGTGGTCTCGGCCATGGCATTCCTGCACTTCTACGGAATCCATCAGCATGAGTCGCTGCGCTGGGTGGCCTACCTGAACGAAGACGTGTTGTGCATCGATCTCGACGCCCAGGCCGTCGCAGTCACCAGCAACCGCGCCATGAGGCAAAGCACGGGCAGCCACGTCTCGTTGTCGGACTACCGGGACGCTCGCGACGGTGTCGATGCGGAGATCCGGCGCCAGGGCACGTGATTCGGGCACTCACGGTGCCGTAGGTTTCGGCCATGCAGATCGTGCGCACTCCGGATGAGCGGTTCTTGAACCTGCCGGCGTTCGACTACCAACCGCGCTATGGCGAGGTCCCCGACGGGGAGGGCGGCGCGTTACGCGTCGCGTGGGTAGAAGACGGGCCGGCGGAGGGCGAGCCCGTCCTGCTGCTGCACGGTGAGCCGTCCTGGTCGTTCCTGTACCGCCAGATGATCCCGCCACTGGCTGCAGCCGGGTATCGCGTGATCGCGCCGGATCTGGTCGGCTTCGGCCGCTCGGACAAGCCCGCGGAGGTCGCTGCGCACACCTTCGCCCGACATGTCGAGTGGATGCGCGCACTCGCCTTCGGCGTCCTCGACCTGCAAGGCGTGACGCTCGTAGGTCAGGATTGGGGCGGCCTCATCGGTCTGCGGCTCGCCGCCGAACACCCCGAGCGCTTCGCCCGTATCGTCGCGGCTAACACTGGGCTGCCGACCGGTGATCAGGACATGCCTGAAATCTGGCATCAGTTCCGGGCCGTCATGCAGAGTTCGCCCGTGCTGGACATCGGGCGCTTCGTCGAGGCGGGCTGCCGCCGGCCGATGTCCGGCGACGTCCGCGCCGGTTACGACGCACCGTTTCCGGATGAGAGCTTCAAAGCCGGCCCCCGGGCGATGCCCGGCCTCGTCCCAATTACGCCGGACGACCCGGCGACCGGGGCGAACCGCTCGGCCTGGGCCGCCCTGACCCATTCGCCGACGCCGGCCCTCGTCGCGTTCAGTGACGGCGACCCGATCACTGGTGCCATGGCGCCGATTCTGATGGCGGTGCTGCCGGGGGCCCAGGGACGCGAGCACCCGACGATTACCAACGCTGGGCACTTCTTGCAGGAGGACGCCGGCGCCGAACTCGCCGGTCACGTCGCCGACTTCATCGCCGCCTCGCCCAGCAGATAGCCTCACCCGCATGCTGCTCAGCGACCGGGACATCCTTGCCGAGGTCGGCGCGAAGCGGGTGGTACTCGACCCGTGGGACGTCGAACTACTGCAGCCCTCAAGCATCGACGTGCGGCTGGACCGGTTCTTCCGCGTCTTCAACAACTCGCAGTACACGCACATCGACCCGGCGCTGCAGCAGGACGATCTCACCACGCTGGTTGAACCGAAGGACGAGGAGCCCTTCGTGCTCCACCCCGGCGAGTTCGTGCTCGGGTCCACGCTGGAGGTAGTCACGCTGCCCGACGATCTGGCCGGCCGCCTGGAGGGCAAGTCCAGCCTCGGTCGCCTCGGCCTGCTCACGCACTCCACCGCTGGCTTCATCGACCCGGGCTTCACCGGCCACATCACCCTCGAGCTGAGCAACGTCGCGAACCTGCCGATCACGCTGTGGCCGGGCATGAAGATCGGCCAGCTGTGCCTGTTCCGGCTCTCGAGCGCGGCCGAGCACCCGTACGGGTCGGCGCAGTCCGGCTCGCGCTACCAGGGCCAGCGCGGCCCGACGCCGAGCCGCTCGTACCAGAACTTCCGGCGCTGGCCGACGAGCTGACCGGCTAGACCCAGCGCACCCGGATCGTGCGCCAATGCTTGGCCAGCTCGGCGTCGCCGGTGACCTCGGCGCCGGAGGGCCGGTTCCACAGCCATAGGTAGAGCTCAGACGTGCTGCCCGACACCACTACCTGTGCCTCGCCGTCGGACTCGACCGCGATGATCCGCTCACCGCCGAGAGTCACCAGCCACGGGGAGCCGCCGTCGTCGGGCCGCAGCGCGATCGCGCCGGCGGCCGGGATCGCATTGCGGCGATTGCGCGCGAAGCCCTGCAGCATCTCGGCGATGCCGTCTTGGGCGAAGGCGACCTCGAACGGCGTGATCGCACCCGACGCGGACTCGGCGTCGGCGCGGTGGATCGCCGCCTCATGTGCTTGTCGCCTGGCCCAGAACGCGAGCGGCGATGTTGCCGGCAGGTAAGTGACGCAGTCCAGGTCGGCCGGGGCGGCCCGCAGCGTCGCCACCAGCGATGCGTGGCCGGTGCGGAACCAGTCGAGCAGTTCGTCGTCGCCCGGGCCCGTACCGACAACCCGGCTGGTCGCGTCGTCGCCGTCACGGGAGGCCGTGGCGATGGTGGCGGCCGCCCAGCGGAAGATGCCACCGACATGAGTGACGAGCGTGCGGACGTCCCACTCGCAGGCTGCGACCGGCGCATCCCAGCCCGCCCGCTCGGCCGCCACGGCCAGCCGCTCGCCTTCGGTCGCAAACTGCTCAATGTGCTCCTGGACATCCACGCGCCAAGGCAACCACCTGCCACCGACAACGAGCCAGGTCAACCCAGTTCGGCTATCACCGACCTTGCCCTAGCCGAGTGTCCGGTAAGTGCACACTGAAGTCGTGGACACCCGGGAGGTCAGCGGCGAGCGCGAGCCGGACTATCGCATGAGCCTCGCGGCCGAGCGGACCTATCTGGCCTACCTGCGCACTGGCCTGGCACTGCTGGCGGCGGGCGTGGCCGTGGTCGGTGCGCTGCCCGACGCCCGAGCACAGCTGCTGCGCCGTTGCATCGGGCTCGGGCTCGTCATCCTCGGTGGCACGGTGCTGGCTGTCGCCCGGCCGCGGTGGGCCGCCATTGATCGGGCCATGCGGCAAGGAAAGCCTTTGCCCACCTCACGAATTGTCCAGTACCTAGGACTCGTGCTAGTTGTCGCGGCGGTGGCGGCCGCGGTCGTCGTCTTGGTCCTCTGAGCTTGCTCGCGCTCAGGTCAGCGAATGCATCCAGCCGTGGGTGTCGGCGATCTGGCCGGTTTGAATGCCGAGCAGTTGCTCACGTAGCTGCGCCGTGATCGGGCCGGTGTTGCCGTCGCCGACGGTCCACGAACCCGCGGCGCTCTGCACCGAACCGACCGGCGTGATCACGGCTGCCGTCCCGCACGCGAACACTTCGGTGATGGCGCCGGACGCATTGCCCGCCTGCCATTCCTCGGTGGAGATCTTGCCCTCCTCGGCCGGGTAGCCGAGCTCCTGCGCGACGGTCAGCAGGGAGTCGCGCGTGATACCCGGCAGCAGAGTCCCGGTTAGCGAGGGGGTGACGATCCGGGCTCCTGGGCCCGACCCGTACACGAAGTACAGGTTCATGCCGCCCATCTCCTCGACCCACCGATGCTCGACGGCATCGAGCCAGACCACCTGATCGCAGCCCTTTTCGGCCGCCGCGGCCTGCGCGACGAGCGAGGCCGCGTAGTTGCCCGCGCACTTGGCCTCGCCGGTGCCGCCGATGGCCGCGCGGGTGAACTCGGTCGACAGCCACACCGACACCGGCTGCAAGCCGCCCGGGAAGTACGGCCCAGCCGGCGAGGCGATGAGCAGGTAGGCGTAGGCGTTGGCCGGGCGCACGCCCAGGCCGACCTCGGTCCCGATCATGAAGGGCCGGAAGTAGAGCGATTCGCTCGGGTCGGCGGGCACCCACGCGCGGTCGAGTTCGACCAGCGCCCGCAATGACTCGACGAACAGCTGCTCGGGCAGTTCGGGCATCGCCAGCCGGCGGGCTGAGCGGGCGAAGCGGGCCGCGTTCGCGGTCGGCCGGAAGGTGGCGATCGAGCCGTCGGGCTGGCGGTAAGCCTTCAGCCCCTCGAAGATCTCCT
>JBDTXT010000214.1:0-5196 GCA_040006035.1 Pseudonocardiales bacterium
CGATCCGGGCCAGGTTGTCGGCCGGCTCGACGTCGCCCTGCTGGCGCTGCATGCGGGCTAGCTCGGCGTAGCCGCGGATGGAGGTCAGCGGGGTGCGCAGCTCGTGGGAGGCGTCGGCCAGGAACTGCCGCATCCGCTGCTCGTTGGCCAGCCGGGCGGCGAATTGGGTCTCGACCGCGGCGAGCAGCGTGTTCATCGACTCGGCCAGCTGCCCGACCTCGGTCCCCGATTCGCTGACCGGGACGCGACGGTCCAGCCCGGCACCTTCGGGCGAGAGTTCCGCGGCGACGTCGTGCGCGGTGCGGGTTACCCGGTAGAGCCGGCGCAGGCTGAACCGCACGCCATAGGTCGTGGCCAGTAGAGCGAGCAGCACTGCAAACCCACCGATCACAATCTCGAGCTGCAGCAGCCGGCCCAGGGTTCGTTGCACATCCTCGGTGTCCAGGCCGATGACAATCACACCGCCCAGTCCGGGTTGGCTTTCAGCGACGACCCGCAGATGATGACCATCTGTCGTGGTGACGTCGGTAGGCCTCTGCCGGCCAACCGCCAAGCGCCGGCGCTCATCACTTGCCAGGCTCAGGTGCCGGACGGGCCCGGTGGTCGGGGCCTTGTCCAGCACCTGGCCGTCGGTGTTCAGCTGGGTGATCCACACGATCTGGGGGCTGGGCGCGAAGGTTCGGTCCTCGAACAGCTGTCGCACGGGTTGGTTGGCCGTGGCCAGCACCTGTTGGTCCAGCCGGTTGAGCAGGAACGAGCGCAGCGCGTAGTACGTGCCGGCGCCGGTGGCCAGGACCAGGACCGCGACGAGGGCCACCACGCCGCTGACCAACCGGCCGGTGAGGCTGCGGGGCAGCAAATGCCGTCGCGGGGCCGGCTCCTCGGTGGGCTTCGGCGGCGGCGGGATCCAGGGCTCGGGCGGCCCGTTCGGGTCTACGGGCTGGGCGTCGCCCGGCCACGGCTCAGGTGGCGGGGCGACGTCGATGGCGTCGGCGGACGGGTCATCACTCATGCTGGGCCCAAGCGTGGCACGCTCCGGCATGAGGCACCTAAGCGCGCGGTGCCTTGAGCACGTACCCGGCGCCCCGCACCGTGTGGATGAGCTTGGGCTCGACCGTGTCGAGCTTCTTGCGCAGGTAGCCGATGTAGAGCTCGACGATGTTCGACTGCCCTTGGAAGTCGTACTTCCAGACGCGGTCGAGGATCTGTGACTTCGACAGCACCACCCGCTCGTTGCGCATCAGATAGCGCAGCAGTTCGAACTCGGTGGCGGTCAGATGCACCTCCTCACCGGCGCGCGCGACCTCGTGGCTGTTCTCGTCCAGTTCGAGATCGGCGATGCGTAGCACTCCCTCGCGGGCGCCTTCCGGTGCCGAGCGGCGCAGCACCGCATGCACCCGCGCCAGCAACTCCTCGATGCTGAACGGTTTCACGACGTAGTCGTCGGCACCGGCGCGCAGGCCGCCGATTCGGTCGCTCGCGGCGTCGCGCGCAGTCAGGAAGATGACCGGGATCTGGGAGCCGGCCGAGCGCAGGCTGTGCAGCACGCCGAGGCCGTCCATGCCGGGCATCATCACATCGAGCACGATGAGGTCAGGGTCGTCGGCGGCCACCGCGGCGAGCGCGGCCGGGCCACTGTCGGCGGTCACCGTCTCGAAGCCGTCAAAACGCAGGGCGGAAGAAACGAGGTGGGTGACGTTGTCTTCGTCGTCGACCACCAGCACCCGGCGCTTGGTTGGGGCTGACGCGGCAGCTGCGGCGCTCATTCACGGCCTCCTCGGTGCGGGCCCGGTCCCCGCTGTGACCATCCTGAGCACCGGTGCTGGGCGAGTCATGGGAATTCCCTGTGCACCGAGTATGCAACGGCACGGGCCGCTCAGGTGTCGACGTCGGACGTTCGCGACGGTGCGGGCTTGGCGCGGCGCCGCGGCAGCGCGGGCCGCACGCCGATCCAGGCCCACGAGGCGGGCAGGAAGGCGAGAACCAGTGCGGTGCCCGAGGTGAGCGCGAGTACGACGGGCACGGCCGGCGAGCCGGTCGTCGGGTCGAGGAGGAAGTCGACCGACGTCACCAGCGTGGCCAGCTGACCGATGACGAACGGCCAGCGGCGCCGCCCGTTGAGGAACCAGAAGATCGTGAGCACCAGCACCAGCAGCAGCAACGCCGCGATGACCCCGGCCGCCGCCTCGCCGTTGCGGGTAGTGGTGATGTCGGGCGGCTGGACGGGGTGGAAGAAGCCGTGCCCGATGAACAGCACGGCGTAGACACCGAGGAACGGGGTCGGAGCAACCCCCGCGGCGACCGCGCCGATCACCGCAGGCGGGGCCTCGCGCATGTCGTCGTCCACAAAGCTCCTGTCGGTGAAGATCGGCGAATCGAGCGTCACGCTACGCGTCAGCGCACTTCGACGCCGCTGGCGCGCAGGGCGTCCTTGACATCGACCACTCTGAGTTGGCCGAAATGGAACACGCTGGCCGCGAGTACGGCGTCGGCGCCGGCGGCCACCGCAGGGGCGAAGTCCTCGACCCGGCCGGCTCCCCCGCTGGCGATCACCGGGACGCGCACCGCCGCTCGGACCAGGCGGATCAGCTCGAGGTCGTAGCCGTCCTCGGTGCCGTCGGCGTCCATCGAGTTGAGCAAAATCTCACCGGCGCCGAGATCGGCCGCGCGCCGGGCCCAGTCGACGGCGTCAAGGCCCGTGCCCTTGCGCCCCCCATGCGTGGTGACCTCGAAGCCGCTCGGCGTGGGCGCCGTCGCACCGCGGACCCGCCGGGCATCGACGGAGAGCACCAGCACCTGCCGGCCGAACTGTTGCGCGATCTCGTCGAGCAGCGCGGGGCGGGCGATCGCCGCGGTGTTCACCCCGACCTTGTCGGCGCCGGCCCGCAGCAACGAATCGACATCGGTGACGCTGCGGATGCCGCCGCCGACCGTCAGCGGGATGAACACCTGATCAGCGGTACGCCGCACGACGTCATACGTCGTCTCGCGCCCCGACGAGGACGCCGTGATGTCGAGGAAGGTCAGCTCGTCGGCGCCCTGCTCGTCGTAGCGGCGGGCCAGCTCGACCGGATCGCCGGCATCGCGCAGAGCTTCGAAGTTGACGCCCTTCACGACGCGCCCAGCGTCGACGTCCAGACACGGGATCACCCGAACGGCAACGGTCATCTAGTGGCCCGCCCAGCCGACGAGTTCGACCTCGACGAGCATCCGCGGGTCGAGGAAACCGGCCACGATGATCATGGCGGTAGTCGGGCGAACGTCGTGGAACAGGTCGTAGTGCGCCCGCCCCACATCGTCTGAGTCGGCGCGGTCCGTGATGTACATCCGGGTCTGGACCACGTTCTCGCGGGGACACCCGGCGGCGGCCAGAGCGTCCAGCCCGACCCGGAAGGCCGTGTGCGCCTGCGCGTGCGCGTCGCCGTCGTGCACCAGTTCGCCGGCAACCACCGACGTGCAACCGGCGGTGACGAACAGGTCGCCCGCGCGGACGACCCGGCTGTAGCCGATGAGCGCCTCGTACGGGCCGCCCGAGCCGAACCGTTCGATGTCGTTCATTGCGCGACCGCGGCGAGTGCTTCGGGCAGCGTGAACGCACCGGCGTAGAGCGCCTTGCCCACGATGGCGCCCTCGACGCCCTGGTCGGCCAACGCGGCGATAGCGCGCAGATCAGCCAGCGAGGACACGCCACCGCTGGCCACCACCGGCGCCGCCGTGCGGGCGCACACCTCGCTGAGCAGGGCGAGGTTGGGGCCGGTGAGCGTGCCGTCGCGGTTCACGTCGGTGACCACGTAGCGCGCGCAGCCGTCGTCATCGAGGCGGGCCAGCGTCTCCCACAGATCACCGCCCTCCTGCGTCCAGCCGCGGGCGGCCAGGGTGGTTCCGCGCACATCGAGCCCGACGGCGATCTTGTCGCCGTACCGGGCGATCGCGCTGCGCACCCAGTCCGGCGACTCGAGCGCGGCCGTCCCGAGGTTCACCCGGGCCGCTCCGGTGGCCAGTGCCGCCTCGAGCGAGGCGTCGTCGCGGATGCCGCCGGACAGTTCGACCGCGACATCGAGGCGTTTGACCACGTCGACGAGCAGCATCCGGTTCTCGCCCCGCCCGAACGCGGCGTCCAGATCGACGAGGTGGATCCATTCGGCGCCGTCGCGCTGCCAGGCCAGTGCCGCGTCGAGCGGGTCACCATAGGACGTCTCGGTGCCGGCGGCGCCCTGGACGAGACGTACCGCGGCACCGCCCGCGACATCGACCGCGGGCAGCAGCACGAGGCTCACTTGTGACTCCGATCGATGAGCAGCTTGACCAGGGCCGGGCTGGCGACGAGCAGCACCAGCCCGACGAACAGGACGGCCCGCAACGAGCTCGTGAACAGATAGCTGAGCAGCAGGATGACCATCACCAGCGTCGAGAGCCCGGCCCAGGCCTCTTTGTTGCGGCGAAAGGATGGGCCGTGCTGCCACAGTCGCACGCGTCGCCATGCGAGTCCGCGGCGCTCGCGTCGAGCCCGCTCGGACGCCTCGCGCTCGCGGCGGGCGTGCGCCTCGGCCCGCCGCAACGCGGCCGTGGCCTCACGCTCTGCCCGGGCCAGGGCGCGCGCCTTGCTCACAGCGTCGCCAGCCAGTTGGACAGCACCGTCGCGCCGACGTCGCCGGACTTCTCGGGGTGGAACTGCGTCGCGCTGAGCGCTCCGTTCTCGACGGCCGCGACGAAGTCCTCGCCGTGGCGGCTGCGCGTCACCAGGCCCTCGGTGGCGTGCGCGGCGTAGGAGTGCACGAAATAGCACCGGGCGCCGGCGGGCAGGCCGGCGAGCAGCACCGAGTCCTCAGGCACTTCCAGCGTGTTCCAGCCCATGTGCGGCAGCACCGGCGCCTGCAACGCCTCGACCCGGCCCGGCAGCACCCCGAGGCCGGCGGTCTGCACGCCGTGCTCCACGCCCGCATCGAACAGGACCTGCATGCCGACACAGATGCCCAGCACCGGCCGGTTCGCGGCTACCCGCCCGGTGACGATCCTCGCGCCGTCGACCGCGCTCAGCCCGGCCATGCAGGCGGCGAAGGCACCGACTCCGGGCACCACGAGCCCGTCGGCCTCGGCCGCGGCCCGCCGATCGGCCGTCACCGTGACGTCGGCCCCGACCCGTTCGAGCGCGCGCTGCGCCGAGCGCAGATTTCCCGACCCGTAATCGAGGACGAC
>JBDTXT010000215.1:0-5191 GCA_040006035.1 Pseudonocardiales bacterium
CGCGTTGAACGCGTCCGCCGTCGTCGCTGCTCGCGCCATGACCACAACATATACCTATATCGGAATATGTCAACGATGACTAGGTGCGGCGGCATAGAACTCCGTTGGTCAGCCCCGCTGAAGAGCAGTAAGCGTCTCGCGGCTGGTGTACTGCGGCCGCCAGCCGAGCAGGTTCTTGGCCCGGCTGGTGTCCATCACCACCGAACTGCGCGCCACGTGGATCCACTCGGCGGCCGCCGGCACCATCGGCAACCGGGCCAGCACGGCCGACGCAGCGGTGGCGACGGCCTGCGGCACCCGGATCGCCCTGGTGCCCGTCGCCTTCGCGACCTCGCTCAGCGAGACCTCGCCGTCGGCAGCCAGGTTGTAGGCACCAGGTTCGCCTGCGCCGGCGGCGGCGAGCGCGATCGCTGCGGCCACATCGTCGTGATGCACGAGTTGCAGTTTCACTCCGGGATCCGGCATCAACGGCAGCGAGCCCTGGATGAATCCGGCGGCGACACGCAGCGCCGACGGCAGTCGGTCGCGGACCTGGCGCCACGGCATCGAGTCGGCCAGCGCGGTCGCCTTCGGCCCGGCCACGATACACGGCCGCAACACGTACACCTCGAGGCCCGACCCGTCGGTCACTTCGCGCAGCACGGCCTCGCACTCGGCCTTCTGCTCGGAGTAGTAGTGCTCCGGCGAACCGCGCGTCGGGGTGTCCTCGGTCAGCGGGATCGGGTTGTCGGCGTAGTACCCGTACGCGGCGACGGATGAGGTGTACACCAGCCGCCTCGGTCGCTGCGCCGCGACCGTCGCCTCGAACACGTTGCGGGTTCCGTCGAGATTGATCCGCCGGCTCTCCTCGCGCGAGCCCATGATCACGTAGGCAAGATGCACCACCACGTCGGCGCCGGCCACCAGCACATCGACCGCAGCACGGTCGAGGATGTCGCCCTGCCGATACTCCGTCTTCGTCCAGCCATGGGCGGCCGGGTCGAAAGGCCGCCGAGCCATCCCGATCACCCGGGCCACGGCCGGGTCGCGCTCCAGCGCCTCGACGGCTGAGATGCCGATCTCACCCGTCGGCCCGGTCACGGCCACCGTCAGCGCCATCATCACCCGGGCGACGGTACTAGGACCTCCGTCTGATTGTGGCTGCTACTACGGTGCAGCGGATCGCTCACCTTCTGACCCATCCCGCGACGAGCGCCTGCTCGGTCAGCCGCGCCGGGCGACAAGCCAGCCGAAGGTCGCCTTCATCCGCGTTCCACTGTCGTCGCTCTGCTTGGACCGAAGAATGTCGAGGGAACGTTCGCGAAGCGCGTCCTCTTCGCCGGCTTCGGTGACCGGGTACATCATCCCGGTGGAAGCCAGCGCCCGGTATGCGACGTCGACGTCAGGGAACTCGCTCACCGCGCGCACATCTCCTCCCTCGATGACGTCGAAACCTGCCGCCTCCAGCAGCTCCTTTGCGCTGTCGGGCTGAGACATGCGAAGTGGAGTGTGCGTGTCGTCCTCGCTCACGTGCGGCGCGAGGGCAGCACCGAGTTCCTGCATCGCCCAGCCGAAATCCTCCGGGTCTCGCCAGAACCCGATGCCCAGCAACCCGTCCGGCCGCAGGACTCGATGCGCCTCGGTCAACCCACCGTCATCGGCGTAGACGAACGAGTTCACTCCGGTGACGGCATCAAAGCTCGCGTCGGCCCATGGCAGTTCGGTCAGCGACGCGTGGCGCAGGTCGGCACCCGGCGCTCGCTCACTGGCAATCGCCAACAGGCCCTGCGCCGCATCCGCCCCGGCGACCTGCGCGCCGGCCTGCTGGTAACGCCGCACGCCGAGTCCGGAGCCACATCCGACGTCGAGCACCTGAGTACCCGATCCCATGGCCAGCGCGGTCACCAGCTGGTCGTAGACGGGGGCGAACAGCGGTTCCATCAAGTAGGCCCAGTCCTTCGCGCGGTAGCTCCATGCGACGCCTGCGTCCTGCCAGCTCATCGGCTCTCCCTCGGGTTCTCGTGGATCGTATGCTCACGTCGTGGCTGAGCTGGAGGCGTCGGTGGATGCCGTCGCCGGCGAAACAGCGTTCTCCGGCGTGGTACGCGTCGACCGTGGCGACACCGTCGAACTCGCGAAGGCGTACGGGCTGGCGAATCGAGCGGCGGGCACGCCGAACGCCATCGACACGCAGTTCGCCATCGCCAGTGGCATGAAGGGTCTCACCGCACTGACCATCGTGAGCCTGATCGAGGAGGGGGTGCTCGAGCTCACCACGCGTGCGCGCTCGGTGCTCGGCTCGGACCTGCCGCTCATCGACGACGCGGTGACCGTCGAGCAGTTGCTCGCGCACCGCTCGGGCATCGGGGACTACCTCGACGAGGACGCCGACATCGACGATTACGTGATGCCGGTGCCGGTGCACGAGTTGGCCGACGCCGAGCAGTACCTGCGAATACTCGACGGATACCCCACCAAGTTCGCGCCGGGCGAGCAATTCTCCTATTGCAACGGCGGATTCGTGGTCCTCGCGCTGATTTCCGAGCGGGCTAGCGGGGCGCCCTTCCATGAGTTGGTGTCGCAGCGAGTGTGCGGGCCGGCCGCGATGGTTGACACCGCGTTCCTGCGAACGGATGAGCCGACCGCCCGCGCCGCCGTCGGCTACCTGTCCACTGATGGGCCGCGCACGAACGTCTTCCACCTACCCGTACGGGGCGGTGGTGACGGCGGGGTCTACTCGACTGCCGCCGACATCCACGCCATGTGGGCGGCGTTGCTCGCCGGTCGCATCGTCTCGACGGACTGGGTGGCCGAGATGACGCGACCGCGCAGCGACGTGCCGCAGGAATCATCGCGCTACGGCCTGGGCTTCTGGCTCGCCGAAGCGGGCGATGGCGTCAAGCTCGAGGGCTACGACGCAGGGGTGTCGTTCCGAACCGTCCATGATCCGTCGACGGGCGTCACCTACACGGTGCTCTCGAACACCTCGGCAGGTGCCTGGCCGATCGCCGGGCACCTGGCCGAGGTTCTCGCTTAGTCCGCCGCTTACGGGGTCGCGACGATGCGGCCCAGCGGCGGCACCGCGATGCCGGCCGGAGCGTTCGCCGCGAAGTAGCTCACGAACGCGTCGATGTCCTGTGCTCCACCGAGCGCGTTGGTGCCCTCTTTGAACACGGTGAAACTGTCACCACCGGTGGCGATGAAGTTGTTCATCGTGACCCGGAAAATCGCCGTGGGGGTCACCGGTACGCCGGCCACCCAGATAGTGCCGATCTTGGCTGCGCACGTGGCTGCGCTCGGGTTCGCCTCGTACTTCAGCGTGAACGAGATCTGCAGCGTCTTGGCCACGGTCTGGCCTCCGCAACCGGTGAACTGCTGTTCCAGCACCCGGTGGATCTGGTCCCCCGTCATGGTCTTCGTGACCAGGCTGTTGCCGAACGGCTGCACCGTGAACGCCTCGCCGTAGGTCACCTCACCCACGGCTTCGCCGCCGGAGGAGATGGCGCTGGCCAGCAGATCGGCCCGGATGCCGCCCGGGTTCATGAACGCCAACTGGGCGCCACCGAGCGCGGCTGGCGCGGTCGCCACGTACTGGGCGTCGGCGATCACGTCACCGAGGGTCGATTCGCCGAGTGGCGTGGCGGTGCGGGTCAGGTCGCCCTGGATCTTGCCGATGACCCGGTTGGCCAGCGGCGCGGCTGCCGCCACGTACTGCGCGACGACCGAGGCAACCTGTGGGTCCTCCTTGGAGGTGTCGGGCTGCCGGACGACGCCCACGCCGGGGGTGTTCAGGGCGTTCGGGATCAGGATGTTGGTGGCGCTGGCCGAGACCAGCGCGCCGTTCGTCTTCAACATCGTCAAGGTGATGTCTGAGAGGATGCGGCCGAACGACGAGGCGCTGGTGATCAGCCGGGTGACACCGTTTGTCGTGACGGTGCACCGGTACTCGGCGTGCGTGTGAGCCGAGATGATCACCTTGATCGACGGGTCGAGCCGCTTGGCGATTTCGAGGATCGGGCTGTCGGTCAGGTTGCCGCTGCAGCCGTTCAGTGTGGGCGCGGACTGGAATCCACCCTGGTGGATGACGAGGACGCTGGTCTTGACGCCGTCGGTGTTCAGCTGGGCTGCGGCCCGGTTCGCCGCGTCGGCCTCGTCCTGGAACGTGAGCCCCGCGACACCCGTCGGCGTGACGATGGTGGGGGTGTCCTTGAGCACCTCGCCGATGAAGCCGACGCTGATCTTGTGGTTGCCGAGAGTCGTCGGGAACTGCTTGACGCCGACGGCGGGGAACAACGTCTGGCCAGTCGCGTCGACGACGACGTTCGCCGAGAGGTACTTGAACTTCGCGCCCGGGAAGATGTTGGTGCTGCCGCCGTCGGGCAGCGCGTACGGCGCGCCGGTGCACCCGTCGGCGTGGCAGCCGCCGTTCTGGATGCGCTTCAATTCTGCGGAGCCCTTGTCGAACTCGTGGTTACCGACCGAAGCGAAGTCAGTGTGCATGAGGTTCGCGACGATCGTCGCCGGCTCCTCGTGGAACAGGCTGTTGGCCAGCGGGCTGGCACCGATGCCGTCACCGGCGAACACGGTGGCCTCGCTCGCTCCGTACGCGGCCTGCTTGGCCTTGACGACCTTGGCCAGATAGGCGGCGCCGCCGGCGAATTGACCGTAGAGACTCTGGCTGCCGGGCTCGAGCGTGCCGTGGAAGTCGTTGTAGGCCAGCAGGTGGACGTCGGTGGTCTTGGTGCTCAGCGGTCCGAACTGCACCGAGAGCTGGTCAGACAGCGACCGTGCGCCGGCGATGGTGACCGCGTCTGCCTTGGCGGTGGTGTTGGTCGCCAGCGGGGCGATGAGCACAGCGGCGACCGCGGTGGCGGCCAGACCGAGCTGAGCCCAGCGGTTGGACAGTACGTGTGACGGCATGGGAACCCCTTGTGAGCGTCTGTGAGCGTCTTAGACGGCGAGGCAAAGACTGCCTGAAATATGGGGAAAAAGCTATCCATCAGGGTGGATCGCAGGTAAAGAGGCGGCTAAGGCCTAATGCACGTTTAAGCTGACCCGCTGTGACCGGCACTTCGCAGCGAACCGCCACCCGGCCGAGCGGGGTAGCGGTGGTCGCGGCCGTGGTCGTGCTGGCGGCGGTGTTCCGCCCTTTGCTCAGCGGTCTGCTCGACCGGGACGCGGTGGCGAACTGGGCCACGGTCTTCGTGGCCAT
>JBDTXT010000216.1:0-5166 GCA_040006035.1 Pseudonocardiales bacterium
ATCTGGCGCGGCTGGTGGCTCGCCGCCGTCGTGCTGCTGGCCGCTCGGCTGGCGGGCGCGAACCTCGACGGCGCGATTGCGCGCGCTCGCGCGTTGAGCCGGCCGCGCGGATTCATCATCAACGAACTGGGCGACCGGGCCAGTGACCTGCTCGTGTTCGTCGGGCTGGCCGCACTCGCCGCCCGCACGGCAGCGCCCGAGGTGCGCGGCTGGCTGCTCGCCGGAGTCGCCGCCGCCGCGCTCGCCGCCAGCCTGCCAACCTTCGTGTCGCTCTGCGCCGCCGGGTGCGGGGCAAGGCGCTGCAACGGCGGGCCAGTGGGCAAGACGGAACGGTGCGCGCTGGCCGCAGTTGCCACGGCCGTGCCCGCGCTGCTCGCCGGACTGTGTGTGCTCATCGCGGCCGGCAGCGTGCTGACCGCCGGGCTGCGGCTGCGGCAGGCGCTTCGCGAACTCGCCACCACCGCCCCCTCCGAGTTGGCGATCGCCGCATGAGCAGCCTGCTGTTCCAGATCACCCACCCGCACCGGGCGAGCTGGCGGCTGGACCTCGATCTGGGACCGCTGTCGGTGCACACCATCGGCCGCGGCGTCTATTTCTGCCTCGTCACTACCGGGCTGCTGCTGGTGGCCGGCCTGGCAGTTGCCTTGTCCGGCAAGGCCGAACTGCGCCGCCGGTGGCTGACCTGGGCCCTGATCGCGCCGGTCGTCGGGTTGCCGATCTGGTTCGGGAGGCCGTCCACGGCCGTGCTCGCAGCACTGCTGGCCGTGCTTGCGGTGCGCGAATTCGCGCCGCTGGTCAACCTGCCCGCTCCGGAGCGCCGGGTTCTGTATGCGCTGGCCGTCGCGTATCCCGCCGCCGCGTGGCTACACCCGCAACTGCTGACCCTCGCGCCGCTGGTCGCACTCGCGTGCGCCGTCCCGGCCCTGCTGTCCGGCGATGGTGCCAACGGAATGCGCCGGGCCACGATGACCGCGTTCGGGTCGGTGTGGCTTTGCTGGTCGCTGGCCCACCTCGTCGTCGATTGGGCCGACGCGTTCCTGATCTGCTTCGTGGCTGCGGCGGCAGACGTCGCCGCCTGGTGCGGGGGCAAGGGACTGCGCCGGATCCCATGGGCGCGCCGCCCGTTGAGCCCATTGAGCCCGAACAAGACCCTCGGTGGGGTGGCCGGGGCGATCATCGGGGCGGTCCTCGTGCTCGCCGTGCTCGGCTCGCTCTCGGTCGGGCTGGTGGTAGCCGCGGCTCTGGGGGGCGCCGCGGGCGATCTGCTGGAGTCGATGGTCAAACGGCAGGCCGGCGTGAAGGACGCCGGCTCGTGGCTGCCCGGCTTCGGCGGCCTGCTCGATCGGGTCGACAGCCTGCTGATCGTTCTGCCCCTCGCGGCGGTGCTGGCATGACCGCCGTCCTCGCCCAGCGAGTGGCCACGCCGGCGCTGCTGGCGCGCGCCGGGGCGCTGCTCCGCAAGCTGATGTGGCGCGCGGTATTCACCGTGACCGGCGGTATCCGGGTCACCGGGACCCCGCCGTCTGGCCCGGCGGTGCTGGTCGCCAATCACGGCTCGCACGCCGACACCGCCGCGCTGCTGGCCGCGCTGCCGGCGTCGCGGGTGCCGGTCGCGGCCGCTGCCGCGGACTACTGGTTCGCCGTGCGATGGCGTCGCGTCCTGGTGCATGCCCTGGCCGCGGCCCTGCCGGTGCCGCGCGGCAAGTGCGGCGGGTACGCCGCCCTGCGAAGCGCCGCAGCGCCAGTGTTGGAGCGCGGCCGGCTGGTCGTCGTCTTCGCGGAGGGGACCCGCACCGAGGACGGGCAACTGGGGCAGTTCCGCACCGGTGCACTTCGGCTCGCGGCCGACTGCGGCGTGCCGGTCATCCCGGTCGCGCTCGTCGGCACGCGCGAGTTCCTGCCCAAGCACGGCCGGCTGACTCCCCAGCCCGTCGAGGTCCGCTTCGGCACCCCGATCGCGGCCGGGACGGTCGAGGCTGACGACGCGGGCGCGGCCCGAGTGCGCGCCGAGGTCGCCGGCCTGCGCGACGCCGGCCCGGCCAAGCCCCGAGAGTCCCGCGTGTGGGCGTGGGCGGCCCGCCGCGCCGACAGCCGGTGGCTGTTCTTCGCGTCGTTCGTCTGGGGCGTGGCCGAGGCGTTGAGCTGGCCGGTGATCGCCGAGATGTATCTGGTCATGTGGGTGGCGTGCCGGGCGCACCGGGTGCTGCCCGCCGCCGTGACGTTGCTCGCCGGCTCGGTGACCGGCGTCGTGCTGCACGCGATGCTGTCTCGGCACGGGGTGAGCCTGCCGCTGCCGATGACCACGCCGCGAATGGATACCGCCGCGGCCGCAGACCTATCGCAGGGTGCGTCGGGTATGTGGCACCAGGCGCTCGACGGCATTCCGGTGAAGGTCTACGCCGAGCAGGCCGGGCGGCAGCACACCGACCTGCTCGGGCTCGCGCTGTGGACGGCGCTGGCCCGCGGTGTTCGCATCCTGGCCGTGGCGGCGGTGCTGTCGGTGCTGGCTCGTTTACTGGCCCCCCTGCTGCAGCGGCTGTACGGCTGCTACCTGCTGGTGGTGGCCGGCTCATTCGCCGTTCTGGTCACGACGGTCGAGCAGCACTGGTCGTGATGAGCCCGACCAAAATCAGCCGGCAATGCCCATGACGAACGGGTAGACCGCTCCCGCACCGGCCCGGCGCAACAGCCGGGCGACGACGGTGAGTGTCCAGCCGGTGTCGGTGTAGTCGTCGACGAGCAACACCGACCGGCCCTCGAGCGCCGCAGCGAGCTCGTCCGGGACGGCGTAGCTGCCCCAGATGTCGCGCAGTCGCATCGCGCTGTTGGAGCGGCCGCGTGCCGACGGCCGGGTGTGCGGCACCTGGCCGAGGTGCGGCAGCCGGCCGATGGTGCCGAGCCGGGTGGCCATATCGGCGACCAGCAGCGGACGCCGGGCCGACCCGATGTGCACCACTACCTCGGGGCGCTGCTCCCAGCCCCACGAGGCCAGCACCTTGATCGCGGCGGCGATCAGGTCGTCGGGAACGGCGGCGTCGGCGGTACCGGGCGCGAGCGCCGAGCGCACCCGCTGGCCGAAACCGAGGTCGGTGAAGCGGGCGATCGCCCGGCCCGATTCGGCCACGTCGGCGGCGCCGATCTTGCCACGGACATCGACGCCGAGGCCGGGCATCGCACTCGGCCACATCCGCCGCGGGTCGAACGGAACCCCCGGCCGGTGCAGGGTGGCCGACGCCGCCGTCACCGTCTGCTCGCTGATGTCGGCCGAGAGCGTGAGCCCGCCACAGTTGTCGCAGCGGCCGCAGTCGGTGGCGCGCGGGTCGTCGAGCTGTTCGCGCAGGAACCGCATCCGGCAGGTAGCCGTCGCGATGTAGTCGCGCATCGCCTGCTGCTCGTCGCGACGCACCTGGGCGACCTTGGCGTAGCGCTCGGCGTCGTAGTGCCACGGCTGCCCGGTGGCGACCCAGCCGCCGCGCACCCGGCGGACCGCGCCGTCGACGTCGAGCACCTTCAGCATCGCCTCGAGCCGTGAGCGCGACAGCTCGACCTGCGTCTCGAGGATGGCCGTGCTCATCGGCTCGCCGTCGACGCCGAGCGCGATCAACGCGGCGCGCACCTGGTCTTCGCGGGGGAAGCCGACCGAGGCGAAGTAGTCCCAGATCGCTTGGTCGTCGCTGCCGGGCAGCAGGATCACCTGCGCCTTGTCGACGGCGCGTCCGGCGCGCCCGACCTGCTGGTAGTAGGCGATTGGCGACTGGGGTGCGCCGAAGTGAATCACGAAACCGAGGTCGGGCTTGTCGAAGCCCATGCCGAGCGCCGAGGTCGCGACCAGCGCCTTGACCCGGTTGTTGATCAGGTCGTCCTCGGCGGCGAGGCGTTCGGTCTGCTCGGTCTGACCGGAGTACGCGACGACGGGAAAGCCACGCTCGCGCAGGTAGTCGGCGACCTCCTGCGACCCGGCGACCGTAAGCGTGTAAATGATGCCGGAGCCCGGCAGTTCGTTGAGATGATCGGCCAGCCAGGCGAGCCGGTGCGCGGTCGAGGGCAGGCCGAGCACGCCGAGATGCAAAGACTCGCGGTCAAGGCTGCCGCGCAGCACGAGGACGTCGTCGCCGTCGCGGCCCAGGCCAAGCACGTCGGCGACGTCGTCGACGACCCGCGTGTTGGCGGTGGCCGTGGTGGCCAGCACCGGGATGCCGTCGGGCAATTCCGGCAGCAGGGT
Source organism: Pseudonocardiales bacterium (assembly GCA_040006035.1). Classification (GTDB taxonomy): domain Bacteria; phylum Actinomycetota; class Actinomycetes; order Mycobacteriales; family Jatrophihabitantaceae; genus QHCC01. The sequence continues at coordinate 4,223 of JBDTXT010000216.1, forward strand.
GCGCAGCCGACGGAAGTCAGGACGGAAGTCGTGGCCCCAGTCGCTGATGCAGTGCGCCTCGTCGACTACGAGCAGGCCGCAGGTGGCGGCGAGTTGCGGCATGACGTTGTCGCGGAAATCGGGGTTGTTCAGCCGCTCGGGCGAGAGCAGCAGCACGTCGACGTCGCCATTGTTCACGGCGGCGTAGGTGCGCGACCACTCCTCGGTGTTGGTGGAGTTGATGGTGGCCGCGTGGATGCCGGCCCGCTCGGCCGCTGCGATCTGGTTGCGCATGAGGGCGAGCAGCGGCGAGACGATGACGGTCGGCCCCGCGCCGAGCGCGCGCAGCAGTGCGGTGGCCACGAAGTACACCGCCGACTTGCCCCAGCCGGTGCGCTGCACGACCAGGGCACGGCGCCGGTCGGTGACCAGCGCCTCGATGGCAGTCCACTGGTCGTCGCGCAGCACCGCGTCCGGGCCTGCCAGCGCCCGCAGGTGCAGCTCGGCCTGGGCCCGCAGCGCCGTGCGGTCGGCGACGGAAGCGGCTGCGGTCATGCGTCCTGTCTAACAGCCGTCGCCGACAGTCGATTCAAACAGCCCATGAGCGCGGCGGTCAGTCAGTTGACTTGGCGCTCGTGGTCGGCCCAGAACGGCTCGCGCAGCTTGAACTTCTGCAGCTTGCCGGTGGCGGTGCGCGGCAGCGACTCGACGAACTCGATTCGTTTGGGGCATTTGTAGCCGGCCAGCGACGCGCGGCAGTGCTTGATCAGGTCTTCCTGCGTGACGTCGGACCCGTCGGTGACGACCAGGCCGGTGACCAGCTCTCCCCACTTCTCGTCCGGGATGCCGATCACCGCCACCTCGCGCACGGCCGCATGCGAGGTCAGCACGTCCTCGACCTCGATCGAGGACACGTTCTCGCCGCCGGAGATGATGACGTCCTTCTTGCGGTCGGAGATGACGAG
>JBDTXT010000217.1:0-5137 GCA_040006035.1 Pseudonocardiales bacterium
CTGGACGGGCCGACGACTCGGGGGCCGGGTAGCTGCCAGGTATTACTCGCCGCCGCGCGGAACGCGACGCGGGCATTGGCCCTGCAGGTCCGTTGCTTTGCAGCGGCTAGTGGTCAGCCACCTCACGTGTCCGAGGAATACTCAACTCTGGACCACCTCCTTTCGCGTGTAAGCACACCGTACGGTGCTCATCGCGCCCCGGCAACGGCTTTCTCAGCGGGCGAATCCGCACAGTTCGCGGACCTCGGCGATCACTGATGGGTCGCGGTTTCGGGCCCGGCCGTCGAGGTCGATCACGTCGACCGGGCCGCGCACGCTGCCCGTCAGCCAGAGGGTGTCGGCGGCGTGCAAATCCTCGACCCCGGCATCGGTCACCGCGATACCCCAGCCCGCCGCGGGCGCCCGGGCGAAGAGCACTTCCTGCACGGTTCCGCCAAGAATGCCGCTCGCGCCGAGCGGGGTCGTGTGCAGCGTGCGCCCGCTCGACCAGACGACGGAACTGACGGTGGACTCGAGCACCCGACCGTCAACGCTGACGAACAGGGCGTCGTCGGCGCCGCGGCGCGCGGCTTCACGCTGCGCCGCCATGTTCACTGCGTAGGACAACGTCTTGACGCCCCCCGCCAGCCATGGGGCGTCGGCGAACGCGAGGCTGGTGGTGCCGCGGGTCAGCGTCACGACCCGGATTCCGTCGCGGCGCTGGCGTCGGTAGTCCGGCGGAACGTCGCTGATCATCAGTATTCCGGTGGGAAGGCCTGTGGACGGACTGCCGCGGGTGAGCACGAGCTTCAGCGCCGCCTCGCCGGTCTGCGTCCAAGCGGCCAGGGCTTGACTGACGGTTGCCCGCCATGCCGGCTCGTCGAACTCGATTTCCAAGGCCGCCGCCGACCGTGACATCCGGGCCAGATGAGCGTCGAGTTGGTCAACGCTGCTCACGCCGTCGGCGCTCGTCACGATCCGGCAGCCCTCGAAGCAGCCGTCGCCGCGCGTCAGGCCGAGGTCATCGGCGCGCACGACGGGCGTCTCAGGGTCGAGCAGGCCGATACCCACAATCGCCAGGAGGCCCACCGTCACGGCGTCAGGTTACCTAGACTGACGGCGATGGCTGGCTACCGCACGGATGTCGCAGCGCCGGACCTTGCGTCCGCGCTGCGCACCCGCGGTCTGCGGGTGACCGCGCAGCGCGAGCATGTCTACGAGGCCGTGCGCCGGCTCGGGCACGCGACGCCGGAACAGATCAGCGAAGCGGTGCCCGGTGTCGACGTCACCACCGTCTACCGCACCCTGGAACTGCTGGAAGAGCTCGAACTGGTCAAGCACGCACACCTGGGCCATGGCGCACCGGCCTACCGCCCCGCCGATGACGACCACATCCACGTGGTGTGCCACCTGTGCGGCAGCGTGGTCGACGCGCCCCACGATCTGGTGGACGCGCTGGCTCAGCGGCTGAAGGACGAGCAGGGTTTCACGCTCGATCGCTCGCACTTCACCGTCTTCGGCCGGTGCGCCACGTGCGTGGCCGGGGAACAAAAGGCCACTGTTCAGCGATCCAGTCATCATCATGAGCACTGACCTCGACAGCGCTGTACCGGCGCCTGGCATCGACTCGACGATTCCGTGGCACTACGGCGATCCGCTGCGCGAGCAACGCATCCTGAGCACCCGGGCCGGAGTGATCGACCGCACCAACCGCGACGTCCTCACCGTGTCGGGCGAGGAGCGGCTCAGCTGGTTGCACACGATCTGCACGCAGCACGTGGCCGCACTCGCCGACGGCGACTCGACACAGTCACTCGTCCTGTCACCACACGGGCACGTCGAGCAGCATTGGCAGGTCACCGAACTCGGCGGCGTCGTCTGGATCGACACCGAGCCCGGCGCGGCCAGCACCGTCCTCGGCTACCTGCAGATGATGCGGTTCCTCAAGCGGGTCGAATCGGCCGACGTGTCGGCCGATTGGGCCGTGGTGTCACTCGTCGGCCCGGGCACCGTCGACGTGCTGAGTGCCGCCAACCTGCCGGTTCCGGAGGCGGACCGCGCCATAGCGCTGCCCGGCGGCGGCTTTGTGCGCCGCATGTCCTGGCCCGGCGCCGACGCCGCCGACCTGATCATTGCTCGCACGAACGCGGCAGCAACCATCGAGACGCTGCGTGGGGCCGGTGCCGAGCGCGCGGGCATATGGGCGTTCGAGGCGCTGCGCATCGAGGCGCGCCAGCCGCGCCTCGGCTTCGAGACCGACCACCGCACCATCCCGCACGAGGTCGGCTGGATCGGCCCGGCCGTCCACCTCGACAAGGGCTGCTACCGCGGGCAGGAGACCGTCGCGCGGGTGCAGAACCTGGGCAAGCCACCGCGCCGGCTCGTACTGCTGCACCTGGGCGGCGAATCAGACGAACTGCCGCCCGCCGGCACCCCGGTCGAGCTCGCCGGTGGCCGGGCCGTCGGATTCCTCGGGACCGCGGTGCACCACCACGAGCTAGGACCGATCGCGCTGGCCGTGATCAAGCGATCACTGGCCGACGACACCGAGCTCACCGTGCTCGGCTCGCCGGTCGCAATCGACACCGGCTGACGCGTCAGACGATCGCCCACCCCAGCGCGGCCAAGCCGATGCCGATACCGAGGCTGACCGCGACGTAGCTGCCCGCGCGAATCGTCAGCCGTCCCTGTAGCAACTCGATCGTCTCGACCGAGAAGGTCGAATAGGTCGTCAGCCCGCCGCAGAACCCGGTCCCCAGTAGGGTCTGGACGTCACTCGACCAGCCGGCCTGCGCCACCCCACCCGCAATCACGCCAGCCACGAAGCAACCGACGAGGTTCACGACCAGCGTGCCGAGCGGGAAGCGCAGCACGTGGTGCGCCTGCACCCAGCGATCGGTCAGATAGCGCAGCGGCGCTCCGAGCGCGCCACCGAGAAAGACCAGCAGCACGGTCACGGCAGGTCCGGATCGAAGGGGTCGACGAGTTCGTGCACCGGGGCGACCTGCAGCCGTTGTTCCAGCCGCCGCACGACGGCGATGCCCACGGCGGCGAGCACGAGACCACCGGCAACGGTCGCAACCGCGTAAGCCACGGCAACCGGCAGCGCGAGCGCCCGCGTATCGACGGCGAACGTCGAGAACGTGGTGAAGCCACCCAGTAGGCCGGTCCCGAATGCCGGACGCACGAGCCGGTGCGGTCGCCAGATCTCGGTGACCGCGACCACCAGCGCGCCGAGAAGCAGCGATCCGAGCAGGTTCGTGATCAGGGTCGCCACCGGGAAGCCGCCGTGCGCAGCAGGCACCGCCCACGCCAGCCCGTACCGCAGCACCGAGCCGATGCCGCCACCGAGAGCTATGACGCCAACTATGGGCAGTTGTGCGCGGAGATCACCTGTCCGCGGGGGGGTGGGCATGATGGCTACCTCGATGACTCTAGCGGCGATGCACGGGGAGGATTTCGATCGGGAGCCGATCGCAATCCTCCCCTGAAGCACAGCGCTAGACGGGCGCGAGCTCCTTGTCGGCGTCGTGCTTCCCGTCGCCAGCCGGCTCCACGGAGACCTGCGGCGTGACCCGGTCCAACCACTTCGGGAAGTACCAGTTGGCCCGGCCGAACAGATGCATCAGGCAAGGGACGAGCACGGTGCGCAGGATGAACGCGTCGAGGAAGATCGCGCCGCCCAGACCGATGCCGATCAGCTTGATGGCACGCGCATCACCGAAGACGAAGCCGCCGAACACCGCGATCATGATAAACGCGGCCGCCGTGATGATCCCGCCCGTCTCGGCCTGCCCAACGCGGATGGCACGCGAGTTGTCACCGCTGTGCACCCATTCCTCGTGCATCCGGCTGACCAGGAAGACCTGGTAGTCCATCGACAGGCCGAACAGGATCGCGAAGAACAGCACGGGCAGGAACGCGTCGATCGGGCCGCCGCTGCCGATGCCGAGTGCCTCGGAGAACCAGCCCCATTGGAAGATCGCCACGACGATCCCGAACGAGGCGGCGGCCGCGAACAGGTTCATCACCGCTGCCGTCAACGGCACGAGCAGGCTGCGGAAGGCGAGCATCAGCAGCAGGAACGACAGACCGATGACCGCGAGGAAGAACAGCGGCATCTTGGCCGCGAGCACCTTCGAGAAGTCGACGTGCACGGCTGTCTGCCCGAAGACGTAGATCTGATTCGGACCGGTCTTCTCCAACTGCGGTGCTACGTCGTTGCGCAGCGTCTTGACCAGCGTCGTGGTCTTCGGGTCCTGCGGTGACGTCGTCGTCTTGAACTCGACGAACGCCAGGTTCTGGCCGATCGGGACAGCGTGCACGCTGCTGGCGTCGACACCGGGCACGGACGCCAGCCGTCCGGAAACGGTCGCGAGGCTGCTCGGCGTAGTGGCCGTCGGCCCGCTGAGCACCAGCTCGAGCGTCGAGTTGTAGCCCTGCCCGAACGCCTCGGTGATCAGGTCGTAGCCCTTACGGGTGGTGCTGGCCGCCGGGTCGGTGCTCGCGTCGGCATGGCCGAGGCGCATCGAGAAGAACGGGATTGCGAGCACGACGATGATCCCGGCAGCGACCGTGCCCAGCACGATCTTGTTCTTGGACACGAACTCAGACCACCAGGCCCAGCGGGTCTTGTGGTCGTCGAAAACGTACGTTCCGGCCTTGATCGCCTTACGGGTCTTGCGCGGGAGCACCCGGTAGCCCAGCAGCGACAGCACCGCCGGCAGCAGGGTGAGCGACGCGACCATCGTCAGCGCGACCGCGATCGAGGTACCCACCGCCACGCCGTAGAGGAAACTGACGCCCAGGGCGCAGAGGCCCAGGATCGCGACACATACGGTGGCGCCGGCGAACAGCACCGCCCGGCCGGACGTGTTGATCGACAGCGCGATCGATTCGGCTACGGGCATACCGCGCAGCAGGTTGCGCCGATGTCGGGTGACGATGAACAGCGCATAGTCGACCCCGACGCCGATCACCATCAGCTCGGCCAGCTCGGTGGCGAACGTCGCGACGTTCATGGTGTGACTGAGAAGCGAGATCAGCGCCAGACCGCTGCCGAGCGCGGCCGCCGCGCTGAGTAGTGGCGTGACCGCTGCGCCGAACGTCCGGAACACCAGAGCCAGGATGAGCAGCGCTGCGATGAACCCGAGCACCT